>NZ_JBFAML010000008.1:0-256382 GCF_040660295.1 Micromonospora sp. NPDC049891 | reverse complement strand
GCTGTTGTGTTTATCCAACTCAGCCTTCCTCCCCCATCCGCGCGGATCCTGACGAAAACTTCTTGATCAACGCAGTCGTCCCGGGGGGTGGGGGTGGGGGTGGGGTTAGAGGGCTAGGCGGATGGCGGCGGTCAGGACCAGTTGGGCCAGGGCGGCGGGGACCAGGACGAGCCAGCAGAGGCGTTGGAGCTGGTCCTCGCGGAGGCGGGGGTAGGAGACCCGGAGCCAGATGATCACGAAGCTGACCGCGGCGACCTTCAGCAGGGTCCAGAGCCAGCCGAGTTGCGCATCGGCGAACGGGCCCTGCCAGCCGCCGAGGAACAGCACTGTGGTGAGCGCGGCGATCACCACGATGCCGACGTACTCGGCCAGCAGCAGGAACGCGAAGCGCAGGCCGGTGTACTCGGTCAGATAGCCGAAGACCAGTTCCGAGTCGGCAACCGGCATGTCGAAGGGCGGCCGGCGGATCTCAGCCAGACCGGCCACGAAGAAGATCACCATCGCCGGTGCCTGCCAGAGCAGCCACCACGGCTGCCACGCCTCGACGATGCCGGAGAGGCTGAGCGTCCCGGCGGCCATCGCCACCGACGCGGCCGCCAACACCAGCGGCAGCTCGTAGCCGAGCAGCTGGGCCGCACCACGCAGCCCGCCGAGCAGGCTGTACTTGTTGGCCGACGCCCAGGCCGACATGAGCACGGCCAGCACGCCCACACCGACCACCGCGAGTACGAAGAAGAGCCCGACGTCGAGTGGCTGCCCGACCAGGTCGTTCGGACCGAGCGGGATCACCAGCAGGGCCAGCAGGTACGGCACCAGCGCCACCGCCGGAGCCAGCCGGAACACCGGCCGGTCGGCCGCGCGCGGAGTGACGTCCTCCTTCTGGACGAACTTCACCCCGTCGGCGATCAGCTGCGCCCAGCCGTGGAACCCGCCCGCGTACATCGGGCCGAGCCGGCCCTGCATGTGCGCCATCACCTTGTGCTCCGCCTGCCCCACCAGCAGCGGCAGGACGAGGAAGGCGGCCAGCACCCCGCCGATCCGGACAACCAGTTCCAGCCAGAGCGGCATCAGGCCCTACCTCCGTCATCCGGTGCCGGACCCCCCTCGGCTGCGGGACCATCCTCAGGTGCCGGGCCGCCCGTCGATGCCGACCCGCCACGAGCGTCGGCCGCTGGACCGCCCGCACGCTTCGGATCATGCTCGGGCACCGGACCGTCGTGGGTCCCGGGCGCCGGACCGCCGGCCGAAGTCGGACCGCCTGGGGCCTCCGGTGTCGGACCGCCGGTGGCCTCCGATGTCGGACCGCCGGGGGCGGGACGGGCCGGTTCCCGGGCGGAGCCGGCATCCCGGGGGGTACGCGGCCCGCGGGCACCCGGTGCCGGACGGGCCGGGCGCTCCCGGGCGGGGCGGGCCGGGGTGCCGCCGCGCGGGCCCTCCCCCACCCCACCGGCACCGGCGGGGGTCGGCACGACTCCCCACTCGCCCGGCGCGGGCACACCCGGGGGCCGGATCGGGCGGCGTCCACCGCCGGCCTCCGACTCACCCGGTTCCTTCGCACCCGGCCAGGGCTTCGCCACCCGCGAGGCCAGTACGAACTCCTTGCGCAGCGGATGCCCCTCGAACTCCGGTGGCAGCAGCAGCGGGCGCAGGTCGGCGTGCCCGGCGAAGTCGATGCCGAACATCTCGTGGGTTTCCCGCTCGTGCCAGGCGGCCCCCGGATAGACCGCCACCACGGATTCGACAGTCGGGGTCTCGCGGGGCACCCGGGCGCGCAGCAGCACACCGTGCCGGTGCGAGGTGGACCAGAGGTGGGCCACCACGTCGAAGCCGTCGGTCAGCTCGTCGACGGCCGACAGCCAGTCGAAGTAGTCGCAGGCCAGCTCGGCGTCGTCGCGGGCGGCCAGCAGTGCGGCCCGCCAGGCGTGCGGGGGTACGTCGACGGTGGCCCGGGAATGAACCTGACCGCCGGAGACCGTCGCGGTGGCCTCGACGGGCGCGAGCAGCGCGACGAGCCGCTGGCCGACCTCTTCCGGTGTCATGCCGCTGATCCTAGGCCCTGGGGCCGGAGTCCTCGGTCGAGCCGAGGCGGAGCCGGGCGGCCGCCGCAGCCCGGCCCGGTGCACGCGGGCGGGTGACTCCTGCGAGCTTCGGCGGTGCCGGCGGTGAGCGGCCACCAGGATGGACCCGTGCGCGCTGTGACCGTCATCCCCGGAGTACCAGGCTCGCTGCGGCTGCTCGACGACTACCCGGAACCGGCCCCCGAGGAGGGACCGATCCTGGTGGAGGCGCTCTCGGTGGGCGTCTGCGGAACCGACATCGAGATCATCGAGGGACACTACGGCGAGGCACCGCCCGGCACCGACCACCTGGTGCTCGGTCACGAGTCACTGGGCCGGGTGCTGGAGGATCCGACCGGCACCCGGCAACCCGGCGATCTGGTCGCCGGCATCGTCCGGCACCCCGATCCGATGCCCTGCCCGAACTGCGCGGTGGGCGAGTGGGACATGTGCCGCAACGGCATGTTCACCGAGCACGGCATCAAGGCGCTGCCGGGCTTCGCCCGTGAGCGGTGGCGGTTGCAGCCCCGCTTCGCCGTGGGACTCGATCCGTCGCTGATCGAGGTGGGCATGCTGCTCGAACCGGCAAGTGTGATGGTCAAGGCGTGGGACCACGTCGACCGGATCGGCCTGCGGGCGGAGTGGCAGCCGCGCACGGCCCTGATCACCGGTGCCGGGCCGATCGGCCTGCTCGCCGCGCTGCTGGCCAGCCAGCGGGGCCTCTCCGTGCACGTGCTCGACCTGGCCACCGAGGGCCCGAAGCCGGCGCTTGCCGGCGCGCTCGGGGCGACGTACCACTCCGGAACGCTCACTCAGCTGGACCTCGAACCGGACGTCATCGTCGAGTGCACCGGCGCGCCGGTGGTGGTCCTGGAGGCGATGTGCAAGGTCGGTCCCAACGGGATCGTCTGCCTGGCCGGTGTGTCCAGCGGCGGCCGGACGATCGACTTCGACGCGGGTGCGCTGAACCGGACCCTCGTCCTGGAGAACAACGTCGTCTTCGGCTCGGTGAACGCCAACCGGCGGCACTGGGAGGGCGCCGCGGAGGCACTGTCCAAGGCCGACCCGGCCTGGCTCGCTTCGCTCATCACCCGCCGGGTGCCGTTGGCCGGGTACGCCGCCGCCTATTCACCGGGACCGCAGGACATCAAGGTGGTCCTCGACTTCGACACCTGAGCCGGCTGGCCGGGGATGGTCAGATGCCGGGGAGCCGGCCGTTGCGGAACAGGTCGACGAAGAGCTGGTGATCATGCCGGGCACGCACCCCGTACGTGTGGGCGAAGTCGACCAGGTGCCCGACGAAGCCGGCGGTGTCCGCGTCGACGGCGGCGACGATGGCCTCCTCGGTCGAGTAGTCGACCAGGTCGTGGCTGGATTCGTCGTCGGCCACCGAGTGCATCCGGGCGACCGCCCTACCGAGGTCGGCGAGCACCCCGGCCAGTTCCTCCGGCTCGTTGACGTCCGCCCAGTCGAGGTCGGCCGCGTACGGGGACACCTCGGCGACGAGTTGGCCGACGCCGTCGAGTTCGGTGAAGCCCACCCACGGGTCGGCGTGTGCCTGTAGGGCCCGTTGGGACTCGGCGGTGCGGTGCCCCTGGTGCCGGAAGTAGCCGCGGACCCGCTCGTCGTCGATGTACCGCGCCACCGCCGGCACCTGGGCCTGCTTCATGTAGATCAGGACGTCGTTCTCCAACGCCTGGGTGTGCCCCTCCAGCAGGAGGTTGTACGACGGCAGTCCGGCCGAGCCGATGCCCACCCCCTTGCGCAGCACCACGTCCTTGATCTGCGCGGCGAGCGGCCGGGCCTGGGTCGTGATGGCCGGCAACGTCTCCAGGTACGCCTCGAACGCCGCGCACACCCGCGCTCGCACGTCACCGTCGATCTCGTAGACCCCGTCACCGACGGAGAAGCGCCGCTCGTAGTTGTCGATGGTGGTCTGTCCGTGCAGCAGGTCGACCCGGGTGTTCAGCCGGGCCTGCTGGAGCACCCGGCGGAGCACGCCGTCGGCGTTGTCCAGGGTGATCGAGCCGATGGCGTCGTCCCCGCCGGCGGCGATGGCGCGCAGCTCGACCAGGTACGCGTTCGCGAAGCAGGTGACCAGCTCGCTGATGACCCGGTCGGAGAGCGCCTTGGTGTAGCCGATCAACGCCACGCTGGCGACGAACCGCCGCAGGTCCCAGGTGAACGGACCGACGTACGCCTCGTCGAAGTCGTTGACGTTGAAGACGAGCTGGCCGGAGCCGTTCATGTAGGTGCCGAAGTTCTCCGCGTGCAGGTCACCGTGGATCCACACCCGGCTGGTCTGCCCGTCCAGGAAACGGTCGTCGGCGAAGTCGCCACGCTGGTCGGCGTAGAAGAGGCTGGCACTGCCCCGGTAGAAGGCGAACGGCGAGGCGGCCATCTTGCGGAACTTGCGCCGGAAGGCGGCCGGGTCGAGCGCCATCAGGGCGCCGAACTCCTCGGTCAGCACCTTGACGATGAAGGCGGAACGCTGCTCCGCGACGTCGGTCATGGCCGTACGCTAGCGAAGCCCCACCACCGTGACGGCCAGCCGAGCGACCGGTCTCGTCCGGCCGACCGGACGGCCGCCGCACACGGGCGGGCACCCGCGTCAGGGATTCGGCGGACGCACCGGCGGTGCGGTCAGGGAGGCGACGGAGCGGGCCGGTGTGCCGTCGCTCGGCGGCGCGTCGACCGGCGCCGCGAGCGGGTCCGGGCGGGGCACGCCGCCGATGCCGGACTGCTCGGCGGCGATCTTCTCCTGGAGGCGGAGGATGCCGTGCAGCAGCGCCTCCGGCCGGGGCGGGCAGCCGGGCACGTAGACATCGACCGGGATGAGCTGGTCGACGCCCTTGGTCACCGAGTACGAGTCCCAGTACGGACCGCCGCAGTTGGAGCAGGCACCGAACGAGATCACGTACTTGGGCTCGGGCATCTGGTCGTAGAGCCGCTTGATCGCCGGGGCCATCTTGTCGGTGACGGTGCCGGAGACCACCATCAGGTCGGCCTGCCGGGGTCCGTGCGCGAACGGGATCACGCCGAGTCGCATGAAGTCGTGGCGGGACATGCTTGTCGCGATGAACTCGATGGCGCAGCAGGCCAGGCCGAAGTTGAAGACCCAGAGCGAGTAGCGCCGACCCCAGTTGAGCACGAACCGGATCGGCTCACCGAGCACCGCAGGCAGCTGCACGACCGCTCCCCCTCCCGTCCCCGACAGTCAACCACAGCGCCCCGAGGTGGGCGGTCGCCGCTACCCGCTGGTCACCGCCACCGGCCACCACCGCCATGCGGTCGCCGCCGCCAGACAGGTCACCGCCGCCGGGCGGTGGGAGCCAGCAGGCGGTGGGAGCCAGCAGGCGGTGGGAGCCAGCAGGTGGTGGGCGCTACCAGGCTGGGCGTTGCAGCAGGCTGACGAACTCGACAAGCAGCCGCTCACGCAGCGCCGGTGGCGCGGCGTCGAGCAGCGTGTTGACCGGGGCCATCCGTTCCGGCAGCCCGCCGCCCGGGCCGAGCCCGAGGCCGGCGGCGAGTCCGGCGACCAGGTCGCCGGTGAGCGCCTCCGGTGCCAACGTGCCGGCCAGGGCCCGCAGCTCCGGCGGCAACCCCACCGGACCTGCCGCGCGGGCGGCGGAGACCGCGTCGGCCAGGTCGGGGCCGAACTCGGCCGCGCGGGGGGCCACCGCGGCGGTCACCGTCAGGTGCACGCTGGCCGGCAGGCCGGCGTACGACAGTTGTGGCTGGGTGTGCCAGCCCCGCACGGCCAACTCGTCGACAAGCACGAACAGGTCCGGCCCGTCGTCGGTGGCGGTGAGGCAGACCACTGTCGACTCCGGCTCGGCGACCAGCCGCAGCCCGTCGGTGCCGCGTACCGCGTCGGCAAGCGTGCGCACCGCCACCCAGGTCCGGCGGGTCAGCTCCAGGTAGCCGTCGTCGCCGAGGTGCCGCAGGGTGGCGTACGCGGCGGCGATCGGCCCACCGGAGCGGGTGGAGGAGATCACCGGGTTGATCATGGTGTACCCGGGCCAGTCGGCGTACGCGAAGTACTGCGGGGCGCGTAGCTGTGGATCGCGGTGCAGCAGCACCGACACGCCCTTCGGGGCGTACGCGTACTTGTGCAGGTCCACCGAGATCGACGTGACCCCGGGCACGGCGAGGTCGAACGGGGGCACCGGTGTGCCGAGGCGGCGCAGGTACGGCAGCGTCCAGCCACCGAAGCAGGCGTCCACGTGGCAGCGCACCCCGGCGGCGGCGGCCACCTCGGCGATCTGCTCGACCGGGTCCACGACGCCGTGTGCGTACGAGGGTGCCGAGCAGGCCACCAGCACCGTCTCCGGCCGGACGGCGGCGGCCACGTCGGCGACCGTCGGGCGCAGGGTGGTCGGGTCGACAGGCACCGTGTCGAGGTCCACCCGCAGGTAGTGGGCCGCCTTGGCGAATGCGGCATGGGCGCTGGCCGGTACCACGATCCGGGGTGCCGCGATGTCCGGCCGGGCGTCCCGGGCGGTCTTCACGGCCAGGATGAGTGACTCGGTGCCGCCGCTGGTGACGCTGCCGACCACGTCCGGAGCGCTGGTGCCCGGCCCGCCGCCGAGCAGCCGCGCCGCCGCCGCGACAAGCGTGTTCTCCATTGCCAGCAGCGACGGGAAGGCGGTCGGGTCGAGCCCGTTGACGTGGGCGCTCTCGGCGTACGCGGCGGCGGCGAGCGCGTCCAGCCCGGGCACCGCCGAGTCGTACACGTACGCGAACAGCCGCCCGCCGTGCGTCGGCCGGTCCATCGCTCGCAGTTCGCGGATCTCCGCCAGCACCTGCTCCGCCGGCATCCCGTCCGACCGGTTCTCGTCGATCATGGAGTTGTGGCGCCCTTTCCGTGGTCTTCAGTGGCTTTTGTTCCGGCCACAACTGCATGATCGGCGGTGGCTGGAGGCGGGGTGAGGGCGGAGAGGCGGGCGGGGGTCAGGTCGTAGGGGCGCAGCAGCAGGGTCGCCAGGCCGATCAGGAGGGCGGGGAGGACCGTGAAGCCGAGCAGCACGCCGAGGCGCGCGGTGTCGGACTGGGTGGCGGCGGTGCCTGTGGTGGAGGAGACGTAGCCGGTGAGGGCGAGCACCAGCCCGTAGATACCGGGGCCGAGGGCCAGCCCGAAGGTTTCCCCGGCCGTCCACACTCCGGTGAAGACGCCAGCCTGTCGACGCCCGGTACGCGCGGTGTCGTACCCGATGCAGTCCGGGAGCATGGCCAGCGCGAACACCTGCTGCCCGGCGTACCCGACGCCGAGCGCCGCGACAAGCAGGTAGACCACGGTGGTCGGCAGCACCGGCGCGGCGACCAACGCCAGTCCGCCGGCCGACAGGATCAGCGACGCCGCCACCAGGGCGGCGAGCTTGCCCACCCGGGCACCCACCCGGGACCAGAGCGGCATCACCACGAGCGCCGGGCCGACGAAGCAGACGAACAGCACCGTCGGACCGGTCGTCGAGTCCCGCAGCACGTGGTCGGCGAAGTACTGGACTCCGGCGAGGATGGTGGCCACCCCGGCGGACTGCACCACGAAGCAGAGCAGCAGCGCCCGGAAGGGCCGGTTGCGGGCCGCGACGGCGAGCTGGGCGCGCAGGCTCGGCTCGCTCTCGCCGACCGCGCCCTGCGGGGCCGACCGGGTGCCGAGGAAGGCGCCGACCGCGCCGAGCGCGATCAGGGCGGCCACGAAGACACCCATCCACCGGTGCCCGGGAACACCCCCGCCGGCCGCGTCGCGCACCAGCGGGGCCACCGCACCGGCGACCAGGATGGCCAGTGCCAGCACCGCGATCCGCCAGGTCATCATCCGGGTACGTTCGGCGTAGTCGCTGGTCAGCTCGGCCGGCATGGCCACGTACGGCACCTGGAAGAAGGCGAACGCGGTAGCGGTGGCCAGGAAGGCGACGGCGACGTACGCCCCGGACGCCGGACCGGCACCGAACGGCGCGGCGAAGATGGCCCCGAAGAGTACGGCCAGTGCCAGCCCACCGAAGAGCAGATAGGGGCGGCGGGCACCCCAACGCGACCGGGTGCGGTCGGAGATCCGCCCGGCCACCGGGTTGACCAGCACGTCCCAGGCCTTCGGCAGCAGCACCAGCAGGGCGGCCACGCCGGCGGCCACACCTAGCGTGTCGGTGAGATACGGCAACAACAGCAGGCCCGGCACGGTGCCGAAGGCCCCCGTCGCCAGCGAGCCGAGCGCGTAGCCGGCATGCACGCCTCTGGGCAGCGTGCCCGGCGCGGCCGGGGTCGTGCCGGGCAGAACCGAAGCGGAAGTCGTAGCCGCCGAGCCGGAGGTGGACGCGGGCGAGTCAGGCACGGA
Organism: Micromonospora sp. NPDC049891; assembly: GCF_040660295.1. Classification (NCBI taxonomy): domain Bacteria; kingdom Bacillati; phylum Actinomycetota; class Actinomycetes; order Micromonosporales; family Micromonosporaceae; genus Micromonospora; species Micromonospora sp. NPDC049891. Next base: position 247,991 of record NZ_JBFAML010000008.1, on the reverse strand, counting down.
GGCGGCCGAAACCGAGGCGGTCGCCGTGGGTGCCGAGCCGGACGTCGTCGCCGGCGGGTCGAGCGCGGAGGCGGACGAAGCGGGGAGCGGCAGGCCGGGGACGGGCTGTCCGGGGGTGGGAGGTGGGCCGGAGCCACCCGGCGGCGCGGTCATGGGGCCGAATGTTACTCACGTTATGGCAGGGGTCACATCCCCTGCCCGGGCCACCACGTGGCCGACCGCATGTCCACTCCGGTACCGCGCAGCGGCGTCCCCTCGGCGAGCCACCGCGCCCGCGCCTCGCGGGCCAGCCGGGGCGGCAGCCCTCCGGCCGCGTTCACCACCCGGTGCCACGGCACCCCACCACCGTGACGCGCCATGATCGCCCCGACCAGCCGCGCCGACGCCCGCCCGGAGCGCTCGGCCAACGCGTCGGCCAACGCCCCGTACGACATCACCCGGCCGGGCGGGATCCGGTCGACCAGTTCCAGTACCGCCTCGACGTACTCGTCAGGTGTCACAAGCGGCCAGACTATGGGAACGGCGGCGGGCCACGCCGCGACGACAGCGCAGAATGGGCGGGTGCGCGACGCAGTCACGGCGGCCCGACGGGTCGTTGTCAAGATCGGGTCCTCCTCGTTGACCACCGCCAGCGGCGGGCTGGACGACGGGCGGGTCGACGCGTTGGTCGACGCCCTCGGTCGGCGGGGCGCCGACGGGCGCGAGGTGGTGCTGGTCTCCTCCGGCGCGATCGCCGCCGGCCTCGCCCCGCTCGGCCTGCCCCGGCGACCGCGCGACCTGGCCACCCAGCAGGCCGCCGCCAGCGTCGGTCAGGGCCTGCTGATCGGCCGGTACGCCGCCGCCTTCGCCCGGCACGGCCGCACCGTGGGCCAGGTGCTGCTCACCGTCGACGACGTGACCCGGCGGGCCCACTACCGCAACGCGTACCGCACCCTGCGCAAGCTGCTCGACCTGCGGGCGGTGCCGATCGTCAACGAGAACGACACGGTCGCCACCGAGGAGATCCGGTTCGGCGACAACGACCGGCTGGCCGCGCTCGTCGCCGCGCTCGTCGACGCCGACCTGCTGGTGCTCCTCTCCGACGTCGACGCGCTCTGGACCGGCGACCCGACCCGACCCGGCTCCCACCGCGTCGCCGAGGTACGCGACGAGGCGGACCTGGTCGGTCTCGAGATCGGCGGCAGCGGCCGCGCGGGAGTCGGCACCGGCGGCATGGTGACGAAGGTCGAGGCGGCCCGGATCGCCACCGGCTTCGGCATCCCGGTGGTACTCACCTCCGCCACCCAGGCGGTCGCCGCGCTGGCCGGGGAGCCGGTCGGCACCTTCTTCCATCCCAGTCTCCGGCGACCCGCCGCCCGACTGTTCTGGCTCGCCCACGCCACCTCGCCCCGGGGCCGGCTGCACCTCGACCCCGGGGCGGTCGCCGCCGTGGTGGGCCGGCGAAAGTCGCTGCTACCGGCCGGGATCACCGCCGTCGACGGTGCGTTCACCGCCGGCGACCCGGTCGACCTCGTCGACACCTCCGGCGCACCGGTGGCCCGGGGGCTTGTCAACTACGACGCGATCGAGCTGCCCGGCCTGCTCGGGCGGTCCACCGCCGACCTCGCCGCGGCGCTCGGCCCGGCGTACGAACGAGAGGTCGTCCATCGGGACGACCTGGTGCTGCTGTGAATCGCCCCGACCAGGGCCGACATCTGAGGAGTGGGACATGAGCGTGAGCGAGCAGGCCCGCCGGGCGCGAACTGCGGCGGAGACGCTTGCCGTCGCGACGCGTACCGCCAAGGACGCCGCGCTGCACGCGATGGCCGACGCGCTTGTGGCGCGTACGCCGGAGATCCTGGCCGCGAACGGCGCGGACCTGGCGGCCGGGCGCGACGCCGGGCTGAGCGCGGCCGTGCTGGACCGGCTCGCCCTCGACGAGGGGCGGGTGGCCGGCATCGCCGACGCGCTGCGCCAGATGGCCGCGCTGCCCGACCCGGTGGGCGAGGTGGTCCGCGGTTCGACCCTGCCCAACGGGCTGGAGCTGCGGCAGGTCCGGGTGCCGTTCGGCGTGGTCGGCATCATCTACGAAGGTCGGCCCAACGTGACGGTGGACGCCGCCGGGATCTGCCTGAAGGCCGGCAACGCGGCCCTGCTGCGCGGCTCCTCCTCGGCCGCGCACTCCAACGCCGCACTTGTCGCCGTACTGCGCGACGCGATCGGCGAGGCCGGCCTGCCGGCGGACGCGGTGCAGCTGGTCGATGCCAGCACCCGCGACTCGGTCAAGGAGCTGATGCGGGCCCGGGGCCTGGTCGACGTGCTGATCCCGCGCGGCGGCGCGTCGCTGATCCGCACCGTGGTCGAAGAGTCGACAGTGCCGGTGATCGAGACCGGGGTGGGCAACTGCCACGTCTACGTCGACGCCGCCGCCGACCTGTCGATGGCGGTCGCGATCACCCTGAACGCGAAGACGCAGCGGCTGTCCACCTGCAACACCGCCGAGTCGCTGCTGGTGCACGCCGACGTCGCCGACGCCTTCCTGCCGGCGGTGCTTGCCGCGTTCGCCGAGGCCGGGGTGACGGTGCACGGCGACGCGCGGGTCGCGGCACACTCCGACGCGGTGGTGCCGGCGACCGACGAGGACTTCGGCACCGAGTACCTGGCCGCGGAGATCTCCGCCGCCGTCGTCGACTCGCTGGACGCGGCGGTCGCGCACATCCGGCGGTACGGCAGCGGCCACACCGAGGCGATCGTCACCGATTCGCAGTCGGCCGCCCGGGAGTTCGTGGCGCGGGTCGACGCGGCGGCCGTGATGGTCAACGCCTCGACCCGGTTCACCGACGGCGGCGAGTTCGGCTTCGGTGCCGAGATCGGCATCTCCACCCAGAAGCTGCACGCCCGCGGCCCGATGGGCCTGCCCGAACTGACAAGCACCAAGTACGTGGTCACCGGCACCGGCCACCTCCGCCCCTGACCCGCGCCGCCCCTGACCCGCGTTGATCATGAGGTTGACGGCAGGGAAAGCGCTTCCCGGCACCGCTAACCTCATGATCGACGCACCTGGGCGGGCGGGGTGGGGTTAGCGGAAGGCGCGGATGACGGCGAGGGTGGCGTGTACGTCGAACTGGTGGCCGTCGTCGCTGCTCCAGCCGCCGTCGCTGCGCTGCGTCTCGGTGAGCCGGCGGCGGGCCGCCACAAGCGTCCACTCCTGATGGTCGACGCCGACCCGGCGCAGCGTCACGGCGAGCCAGGCGGCGTCGGCTGCTGACGCCTGCGGCAGCCGCTCCGCCAGCACCGCCTTGATCTGCGCCGACTCGTAGAACATCTGCTGCCGGTGCAGGACCGCCGCGCTGAGCCAACCGGCGGCCAGGAAGGACGGCCAACTACCGTCGGGGCGCAGTTGGGCGGCGATCGCCTGGCTGGCGCCGTACACCACACCGGCGTACGCCCCGCCGACCCGGTGGTCCAACGGCCCGGCCGCTCGCGCGTCCAGGCCCGCCACGGTGAGCCAGAAGGCGGCGTTGGCGGTCAGGTACAGCCGTGCCTCCGGGTCACCCGGACGGGCCCACTCGGGCGCGGAGTCCGCGAGCGCCTGGTCCTCTTCCCAACAGCCGTCACGTTGCTGGCCGGCGGCGAGCCAGTCCAGCGCCCGACGGGCGCTCGGGCGGCCCAACGCACCGAGGTCGTCCAGTTCCGCGAGGCGGAAACAGGTCGCGTCGACCGAGGCGACCTCCTCACCCCAGGACGCCGGCCACCCGCCGCCAAGCGTCTGCCCGACCTCGGCGCTGTCGAGCACCTCGGGCGGTGGCTGCGTGCCGGTGCGCAACCAGGACAGGCGGGCACGCTCCACCGCGTCCCCGTGAGCCACCACGAACCCGATCGCGGCGTCGATGTCGACCACGGCGGCCACGCTACCGGCGCAAACGTGATCTCGCCTCAGGAGGACGGATAGGTGAGATCCGACCGACGGCAGGGTGGCGGCGAGAGGCCCCTCCCCCATCGAGATGGTGGAGGGGCCTCTCGGCTGTGGATCAGTACGCGGGCAGCGAGGGATCGATCTGCTTGATCCAGGAGAGCACTCCGCCCTGCACGTGCACGGCGTCGCGGAAGCCGGCCGCCTTCAACGCGGCCAACGCCTCGGCGGAGCGGACACCGGACTTGCAGTGCAGCACGATCTGCCGGTCCTGCGGGAGCTTGGACAGCGCCTCACCGGAGAGGATCTCGCCCTTGGGGATCAGGGTGGCGCCGGGGATGCGCACGATCTCGTACTCGGCCGGCTCCCGGACGTCGACCAGGAAGATGTCCTTGCCGGCGTCCTGCCACTCCTTCAGCTCGGCCGCGGTGATCGTCGCGTCGACCACCGCTTCCTGGGCCTCCACCGACACCGCGCCGCAGAAGTCCTCGTAGTCCTCCATCAGGTCGGTGAGCGTCGGGTTCTCGCCGCAGAGCACGCAGTTCGGATCCTTGCGGACCTTGATCTTCCGGTAGCTCATCTCCAGGGCGTCGTAGACCATCAGCCGGCCGACCAGCGGCTCGCCGATGCCGGCGAGCAGTTTGATCGCCTCGTTGACCTGGATCGAGCCGATCGAGGCGCAGAGCACGCCGAGCACCCCGCCCTCGGCGCAGGAGGGCACCATGCCCGGCGGCGGCGGCTCCGGGTAGAGGCAGCGGTAGCAGGGGCCGTGCTCGGCCCAGAACACCGAGGCCTGACCGTCGAACCGGTAGATCGACCCCCAGACGTACGGCTTGCCGAGCAGCACGGCCGCGTCGTTGACCATGTACCGGGTGGCGAAGTTGTCCGTGCCGTCGACGATCAGGTCGTACTGGGCGAAGATCTCGCGGACGTTCTCCCGATCCAGCGCGGTGTTGTGGATCTCGACGTTCACCAGCGGATTGATCTCGCGGATGCTCGCGGCGGCCGATTCGGCCTTCGAGCGGCCGATGTCGGAGACGCCGTGGATGATCTGCCGCTGGAGGTTGGACTCGTCGACGGTGTCGAAGTCGATGATCCCCAGGGTGCCGACCCCGGCGGCGGCCAGGTACATCAGTGCGGGAGAACCGAGACCACCGGCGCCGACACAGAGCACCCGGGCGTTCTTCAGCCGCTTCTGCCCGGTGACCCCGACGTCGGGGATGATCAGGTGGCGCGAGTAGCGGCGGATCTCGTCAACGGTCAGCTCGGCGGCGGGTTCGACGAGCGGGGGCAGCGACACGGTGGACTCCCCGGGATCGATGTGGCGGACAACCGGGCCATTGTCGCTCGCCGACGCGCCCATCGACCATGAGCAGGGACACGTCGCCCGTTATGCGGGAGCGGGAATACCCGACGGGCGGGTAGCGCTCGCCGCCGTCGTGGTCAGCCGATCAACTCGCCGGCGTGCCGGCGCCCGTCGAGGATCGGCCAGGCGTTCGGCAGGCAGCCGTCCAGGCCGTACGTCTGCTGCTGCATGACCGGTGCCGGGTCCCCCGGTGCCGGACACGCCTCGTGCCCCTCCCCGAATTCGTGCCCGACCTCATGGTTGATCACGTACGCCCGGTAGACCTCCAGCGGTGCGCCGTAGTCCGGCACCGCCTCCAACCAGCGGGCCAGGTTGATGATGACCTGCCCGGGCAGCCGGCACGAGGTGTAGCCCTCCGTACTCAGTCCTCCCTCGGCGCACATCGCCTCCGAGGTGAGCGGGGTGGCCAGATAGATGGTGAAGTCGGCGGATTCGGCCTCGGCGACCCGCTGCACGCGCAGTTCCCCCGTGCCGATCCAGCTACGCGGGTCGGCCAGCACCCCGTCGACCTCGGCGGCGAAGGTGGCCGGATCCTGGCCGGTGTCCTGTTCGACGGCGACCCGGTAGCGGGCCACCGGACCCCCCTCGCCGCGCACCGGTGAGTGGTCACCGGCCACCGTGAAGCTGCCGGCGCCCACCCAGGGGTACCTGCTCGGCCCGGCCCGCTCGTCGCCTCCCGCTCCGTACGCGATCCGGTTGCCGAAGCCCTGGTCCGGCTCGGCCACCCGCTGACCGGCCCGAACCAGCAGCATCGCTGTGGTGGCGGCCAGCACCAGCACCATGCCCAGGGTCACCGCCACCCGGTGCGGTACCACCGGCCGGGGCTGGCGATCTCCTGGTTCCGGGTGGTGGCCCGAACCACCAAATCCGCGCCAAAGGGGTGAAGAGGGCATGGCCTCATCGTCGCACCCTATTCCGGCACATCACTGCATTTTGATCGGCCGGGTGCCGCTCAGAGGGGCGGGCCCGCGTACCGCCGACCGTCCAGGTACGGCCACGGATTCGCGACGCACCCCTTGAGGAAGAGCGTCTGCTGCATCATCACCGGAGCCGGCTCGCCCCGGCCCGGGCAGCGCTCGTGCCGGTTGCCCAACTCGTGCCCGACCTCGTGATTGATCACGTACGTCCGGTAGAGCGAGAGCGGCACGTCGGCCTCGACGAAGTGCGGCACCGAAAGCCGCCATCGGTCCAGGTTGATGATCACTTTCCCCGGCGCCCGGCAGGAGGTGTACGGCCGGCCACCGATCCGGATGTCGACACCCCCGGCGGCGCACATCCGGGCCGCCGTCCCGGCCGTGGCCAGGTAGACCGTGAAGTCGTACCGGGCGGCACCCTCGACCTGCCGTAACCGCAGCCGACCGCTGTCCACCCAGCTGCCCGGGCCGGTAAGCGCCGTCCGCACCGCCAGGGCGAACTCGCCCGCGTCCGCACCGGAGCCGGACTCCACAGCCACCCGGTAGCGCCGGATGGCACCGGCCGTACCCAGCACCGGACCGGTCCGGTCGTCATACCCGAACCGGCCCGGGCCGGTCGACGGGATCGAGCCCGGCTCCTGCAGGACGGGTGCCTCAGGCGACGGGGACACGTCCACCGGCGACGGCGTCGGCGACTCCACGGGTGCCAGGGACGGCGGGGCGACAACGGGTGCGGAGGCCACCGGGGTGACCTCATCGGCCGCTCCCGAGCCCATGCCGGTGCCACCGGCCACCATCGCCACCGCGGCACCGACGGCAGCCACCAGCACCGCCGCCCGGATCAGCGCGCCCGGCCCGGTGCGTCCGCGCCGGCCCTCGCCCCCGGCAGGGTCCGTTGCCCGATCGCGGCGGGGGGACCTCTGCGGGATGGCGTGACGGCCAGCGGGACGAGCCGAACGACGACGGCTACCAGGGCTGTGCACCCGGTCATCCTGCCAGGTCGGCCCGCCGCGCGGATGCCCCCGCCTCGGCGAGCAGCCCCAGCACGGCCCGGGCCACCAGGCGCGGCACCTCCAGTTGGGCCACATGACCAACCCCGTTGATCATCAAGAGTCGGCTGTCCGGGATGACCCGCGCGGCCTGCGGTGCCACCCGCACGTCGACCAGCCGGTCCTGCCGTCCCCCGATGACCAGCGACGGTGCACGCACCGAACCGGCCATCCGCCACAGCGAGCCCGACCCGGGCAGGTACGACCGCACGAAGCTGGAAACCAGACCCCGGAAGGTACGGACGTACGCCGCCGCGTAGTGCGCCGCCTCGTAGCGGACGCGGATCTCCTCCAGCGCCTCGCGCCGACGCTGGTCGCTGATCCGGCTGAGATCGGCCACGCACGCCTCCATCACCTGCTGTGCCATCACCTCCGGCGCCAGTTGGGCCAGCCGCCAGGCGGCCACCCGTTCGCCCCGGGGGATCGCCAGCAGCGGCAGCATCCGGCCCTGCAACGACCGGCGGAAGTCGAGAAACGGCAGGGCGGGTGACACCAGGGTCAGCGTCCGGACCAGATCCGGCCGGAGGGCGGCCACCCGTACCGAGATCGCGCCGCCCAGCGAGTTGCCGAACAGGTGCACCGGCCCGCGGTCGGAGTACTCGATCCAGCGGATCACCCGCTCCGCGAAGACCGGCACGGTGTACCGCCGGCCGGGCTCACTCCGACCGAAGCCGGGCAGGTCGATCGCCTGACCGTCCAGCCGGTCGGCGAGCAGCCCCGCCAGGTCGGTCCAGTTCTGCGACGAGCCGCCCAGACCGTGCACGTACAGGGCCGGTTCGGCGTCCGGGCTGGTGGCCGGCGTCTCCCGGACGTAGGTGACAGCCCCGTCGAATCGCACCTCGCGCCCCGGCCAGGGCGGCGGAACCGAGTGGGCGGGCAGCAACCGTTCGGGCCAGAGGGTGGCGGGCTTCACCGTTCCAGTCTGCCTGGAACGGCTCACGCCAGCAGCGCCTCCAGCCGACGATTGACCGCGGCCAGGGTCGCCCGCACCACCGCCTGCCGGGGATCACCGGCCACCAGGGCGGAACCGGCCAACTGCTCGACCCACCCGTCGCAGACCAGCAGCACCACGACGGTGGCCACCTCACAGTTACCGAAGGGCACCACCGCCGCGTGCTCCACGAAGCACCGTCCACGTTCGGCCGTGGGGCCGGCGGCGTAGAGCAGCTCGTCGATCGCCGCCGCCGCCGCGACACCGCACAGCCGCAGCACGAACCCGTCGACCGCCGGCCCGGTGGCGTACCCCGAGGCGTTCTGGTCGCCCGCCACCAGCCGGACCTCGACGTTGGCGTCGAGCCCGAACGTGCTGACCTGGACGTGGTCGAGCACCACCCGGGGGCCCGGCACCCCACCGGTGTCCAGCGGTCGCGACGGCGCGGACTCGGTGGTGGTGAGTTGCCCGCCGGAGTAGGAGGCGCCGAGGGTGGCCGGACTGCCCAGGGCACCCGGGTCGTCCACGACCGCCCGGCCCCGGTTCGGGGCCGGTGCCTGCCGGCGTCGTCGGGTGGTCTCCGGCACGGTCTCCGGCCGACTCGGCGGAGTCTCCGTCCGGGTGCCGCCCGGGCGCGCGGACGGGCGCCGAGGCTCGGCGACCGGACGCGTCTCACCCGCCTCGCTCCGGCTCTCCGCGGAGCGTCGGCGCACCGGCACGGCGGGGACTCCGGGCAGGCCGCGCGGTGCTGCGGCCAACCCCATCCGCTCCTGCAACAACCGGGCGACCTGTCGGCTCACCTCGGCCGGGTCGGCCCCGTCGGCGAGGTCGAGGCGCAGGCTGTGGGCACCGGCGGGGGTACGCCGCAGGGCCGCGTCGCGGACGCCCTCGACTCCTCGGACGGCGGCGAGGATCGCGCTGACGTCGAAGCCCTCCGGCCGGTCCCGCAGCGGGGCCGGCTCGTCGTCACGGCGGAGATGAGTGGCGATCCGGGCGAGTTCCGGGGTTTCGGCGGGTGGCTCCACAGCTGGCGGCTCCGGCACGACGGGCACGTCCGGTTCGGCGGGGACGCGCTGCGGCAACACCGCCGTGGTGCTGTCCCCCGAACGGTCGCCGGCCGGCTCGGTCGGCGGGACCGGATCGGGCGCGGACCGGCGTGCCGCGTAGGGGGCTGCACCCGTCGGGACGGGCGCAGAGGGGGTGCGCTCGCGGCGGCCAGGCTCGCCTGCGACCTGGTCGGTCGCGGCCACCCCGGCGGTCGGGTCCGGCGGGGCGGGAGCCGGGGCGGGCGCGGGTGTCGGCTCGTCCGGAACCGGCCGCAGCCGGAACGGTCGATACCCGGGAGGGTCGGAGGCCGACCGGGCCTCGGTGACCGGTGGATTCGGGCCGGGCTGGGGTGTCTCCCGCCGGCTCGACGCGTCAGGCTGCGGTGCGCTGGTGGTGGGGGTGGTTGGCCGGCTGCTGGCCGGTGGGGCGCTTGTCGGATCGACGGCACCGGACGGCGCGCCGGCCGGTGGGGAACTGGCCGGATGCAGCGCCCACGGTAGGCGCTCGTCGGCCGGCTGGCCACCGGAGCGGTTGCCCCACGGCGGGGCCTCCTCGTTCCGCGTGCCCCAGGGCGGTCCCTCGTTCGCCGGCGCACCGCTGACCGGCGGCAACGCCCAGGACGGACGCTCCTCGGCCGGGGGCACCTCGGGCGCACGTGCCCACGACGGACGCGGCTGGGCCGCAGCGGTGCTGGTCGGACCGCCGCTGACCGGGGGCGACGCCCAGGACGGACGTTCCTCGGCCGGGGACAGGTCGGCCGAGCGCGCCCAGGAGGGGCGCTGCGGGGTTGGGGACGCGCCGGCCGGATCGACGGCGGTCGGCTGGTCTGCCGGGTCGGGCGCGCTGGATGGCTGCCCTTCCGAGGCGGGTTCGCCGTTTCTGCGAGGTTCGTACGGGCGGGGCCGCTCGGCGCGCACCGGCTCGTACGGGCGGGTCGGCTCGGCACGTACCGGCTCGTACGGACGGTTGGGCTCGCTGGCCCAGTTCCCGGCCGGCAGCTCACGGGACCGACGGTCGGCGGAGTCGCTCCCGTCGCGCGCCCACGGCGGCGCCCAGTCGCTGGCCGGGCCGGGCTGAGCCCAGCTGGGCCGGTCCGCGTCACCGGCGGGCTGATCGACGGGCGACCAGCCGGTGGGCTGGTCGCTGCCGCCCGACGCGGCCGACCAGCGGGCGGGCTGGTCGGTGCCGGCCGCCGCAGAAGGGTCGGTCGGCCCGCCGGTCTGATCGGCGGCCGGCGCCATCGGCCAGGGCTCGCCGGCCGGCTCCGGTGGGAACCCGTCGTCCCACCCGTGCTGCCGGCCACCCGCCGGGCCCTCCCCGGACCGTTCGGCGGTTGGCGCGTGCAGGCCGGGTGGCATCTCGAAACCGGAGGCGGCGGTGCCGACGGGCGGCACCTGCATGGCCGGGGGTGACGACGTCGGCAGACCCGCGACGGAGGTGACCGGATGCTCGCCGGACGGGACCGGGCGGGGCGCCGGTACGACGAGCCGGTCCTTGCCCGGGTCCTGGCCCGGCCCGCGCAGGCCGGGCGGCGCACTCACCGGGGCGTGCCGGCCGGCGGGCGACTGGTCCGCGACGGGCGTGCCGTTCGCCTGGTGGCCATTGACGTGGTTGCCGTTGACCCGGGCCGGCCGCTCGGGCTCCGCCTGCTCACCGACGGGAGCGGGTAGGTCGGCGTGACGTGACGAGGCGGTGGCCCAACCGGACGGAGGCTCGGGGCGGGGCCTGGTCGTCCCGGGACCCGGCACGGCCTCCGGACCCCACGACCAGTCGACCGGTGGTGGGGCCCACCCGTTGCCGGAACGGGCCAGGTCATCGCGCTGACCCGTCCCGTCGCCGTGCTCTCCCGGGGTGGCGGCACCGGGTTGCCCTGTTTCACTCACCGCGCGCTCCTTGGTCGCCCCCGCTGAGGCTACCGTGTGGCGACAGTGGCGATAAGTTACAGCGGCGGGCCAATTCCGCGAGGGGCCGAGGGGCCCCGACCGGTTCGGGTGAAATGCCGGCCCGTACGACAACCTCGGAGGTTCCCATGACCGCTGTGGGGAACGGCGCCCAGACCGCCGGCCGACCCACGCGCCTGCCCCGTTCGGCGCGCCGCAAGCAGCTACTCGCCGCTGCTCAGGAGGTGTTCGTCGCGCAGGGCTACCACGCCGCGGCCATGGACGACATCGCCGAGCGGGCCGGGGTTTCCAAGCCGGTGCTGTACCAGCACTTCCCCGGCAAGATGGAGCTTTATCTCGCGCTGCTCGACACGCACTGTGACGCGATCGTCGCGAAGGTGCACGACGCCATGGCGAGCACCACCGACAACAAGGAGCGGGTGAGCGCGTCGGTGCGGGCGTACTTCGACTTCGTCGACCACGAGAGCGAGGCCTTCCGGCTGGTCTTCGAGTCGGATCTGCGTAACGAGCCGGCCGTGCGGCAGCGGGTGGAGCGGGTCGAGCAGGGCTGCATCGCGGCGATCACCGACACGATCATCTCCGACACCGGGGTCAGTCGGGCGCACGCCGAGCTGCTCGCCTCGGGCCTGGTGGGCGCGGCCGAGACCGCCGCGCAGTTCTGGCTGGCCGGTGGCCGCCAGGTACCCAAGGCCGAGGCCGAGGCGTTGGTCGCGGCGCTGTCCTGGCGGGGCATCGCCAGCTTCCCGCTGCAAGGTGAGTCAGCCTGAACTTCGACCTTGTGATCGGATAGCCTTCGCAGGGCGGCCATTTCGCCCGATGGAGGAGGCACAGTGGAGGTCAAGATCGGCGTGCAGTACGCGCCGCGCGAGCTGGTCCTGGAGAGCGCACAGTCGCCGGCCGAGATCGAGCGGATCGTGACCGACGCCGTCGCCAGGGGCGAGGGCACTCTTTCCCTGACCGACGAGAAGGGGCGGCGGATCATCGTGCCGGTCGGCAAGGTCGCCTACGTCGAGATCGCCGAGGCGTCGCCGCGGGCTGTCGGTTTCACCGTCCGCTGACGGATGGCGGGACCCCGGTAGGACCGGCGGTCCCGCTCAGTTGTTGAGCCCGGCGGCGGCCATCCGCGCGGTGTGCGCGGCGGTCAGCCGCCGGAACAATTCCGCCACGTCGACCTGACCGCTTGCGGCGATCAGCGCGGTGAGCGCACCGTGGTCGGCTGCGGCTACCCGGCCCGCCTGGGACAGCGCCTCGCCGACCAGACGTCGAGCCCACATCGACAGCCGCCCCGCCACTTTCGGATCGGCCTCGATGGCGATCCGGATCTCGGCGGCGGCGAACTCCGCGTACCGGGACTCGTGCAGCACGTCGAGGACGAGTTGGCGGTCGGGCTCCTCCAGCGCGACGGCGATCTCCCGAAGAAAGTCGTCGGTGATCGCATCGCCGACGTACGCCTTGGTCACCGCTTCCGCCCAGTCGCGGGGCTCGGTCGAGTCGTGGTAGGCCTGCACCGGTGTGAGGTACGCCGCCATCGCGTCGTCCGGCAGCACACCGAGCGCGGTGAGCCGGTCGGCCACCCGCCGGTAGTTGGTGATCTCGGCGGCGGCCATCTCGCTCAGGGCGGCCCGGCGGCGCAGGTCGGGAGCGAGCCGGGCGTCGGCCGCCATCCGGTCGAAGGCGAGCAGCTCACCGAGGGCCACCAGACCGAGCAGGTCGGTGACAGCGTGGCCGGGTGGGGTGGGGGCGGACACCTGCGCAGGCTACCGTCCGACCCCGGCGCCGGCGGGCCCGCGCGAAACCGACCCAGACCCGATCCGGTGTGATACAGGTCACATACAAACCTTTGCGTCGCCGCTTGCCGCTGCGGAATCGGGACGCTGTTTGGCCCGTTCAGGTAGCATGGAGGAGTTGCCGTACGTGCCGATCCCGGCCGGAGTCAACTCCGATCCGGTTGAAGTCGACCCACGGCGCGCGTGCGGCCCGGTCCGCTCGGCTTTCTGCCGCCGACCGTGTGGCCCGCGTCATACCGAACGCGCCCTGAGGACATGACGGGGCGCACCCACGAGAGGGCACCCCCAAATCCACATGAGTGAGCCGATTCAAGACCTCACCGAGGGCCAGGAACTGGCCCCGACCGCCCCGGTCCGACCGGAGGCACCGACATTCGCCGAGCTCGGCGCCCGCGCCGAGACCGTCGACGCGCTGGCCGCGGCCGGCATCACCCGCGCCTTCGCCATCCAGGAGTACGCGCTACCGATCGCGCTGCGTGGGGCCGACCTGATCGGGCAGGCCCCGACCGGCACCGGCAAGACCCTGGGCTTCGGCGTACCGCTGCTGGAGCGGGTCTTCGCACCGGACGAGGGCGGCGACGGGTTGCCGCAGGCGCTTGTCGTCGTGCCGACCCGCGAGCTGGGCATCCAGGTGGCCAAGGACATCGCCGCCGCCAGCCGCACCCGTGGCGTACGCGTGCTGCCGATCTACGGTGGCGTCGCGTACGAACCGCAGATCGACGCGCTGCGCAAGGGCGTGGAGATCCTCGTCGGCACGCCGGGCCGCCTGCTGGACCTCGCCAAGCAGAAGCACCTGCGCCTGCACGGGGTACGCGCGCTGGTCCTGGACGAGGCCGACCGGATGCTCGACCTCGGCTTCCTCGACGACGTCGAGCGGATCCTGGCGATGCTGCCGGAGGACCGGCAGACCATGCTCTTCTCCGCGACCATGCCGGACCCGATCGTGACGCTGTCCCGGCGCTTCCTGCGCCACCCGATCACGATCCACGCCGGGCACACCGCCGAGACCGGCCCCTCGCCGCAGACCGAGCAACTCGTCTACCGCACCCACTCGATGAACAAGATCGAGATCGTGGCCCGGATCCTCCAGGCCGAGAGCCGTGGCCTGACCATCATCTTCACCCGGACCAAGCGGGCCGCCGACCGGGTCGCCGAGGACCTGGACTTCCGGGGCTTCGCGGTCGCGGCGGTGCACGGCGACCTCGGGCAGGGTGCCCGCGAGCGGGCCCTGCGGGCCTTCCGGGCCGGAAAGATCGACACTCTGGTCGCCACCGACGTGGCGGCCCGGGGCATCGACGTCAGCGGCGTCACCCACGTGATCAACTACGACTGCCCGGAAGACCAGGACACCTACACCCACCGGATCGGCCGGACCGGTCGGGCCGGCGCGAGCGGCGTCGCGGTGACCTTCGTCGACTGGGACGACATGCCCCGCTGGCGGATCATCGACAAGACGCTCGGACTGGACATGCCCGAGCCTCCGGAGACCTACCACACCTCGCCGCACCTCTACACCGACCTGCACATCTCCACCGAGATCACCGGCACCCTGCCGACCGCCGAGCGCACCCGCGCCGGGTTGGCCGCCGAGGTCGAGGAGGACCTGGGCGGCGGCCGCCCCCGGCGGGGTGAGCCGCGCGGCACCCGCCGCCGTGGTCGCAGCGAGGGCGGCCGTGGTGAGGGTGGTCGCAGTGAGGGCGGCCGTGGCGACGGTGGCCGTGGACGCGGCGACAGCGGTCGCCGGCAGGACGGTGCCGACACCACGCCGACCGACGCCGCCGGAAGCGACGCCGAGGAAGGCACCCGTACCCCCCGACGTCGCCGGCGTCGCCGGACCGGCGAGGCGGTGGCGGGCGCCGAGACCGCCCCGACGGCCGTCGACGACACCCCCGCCGAAGCGGGCACCGGTCGCGGCGAGGACGCCGCCGGTGAGGCCGCTCCGCGCCCACGCCGCCGCCGTCGCCGCCGTGGTGCCGCCTCCGGCACCGGTACGCCGGCCGAAGCCACCACCGACTGACGTCGTACCGCCCGAGGCGGCGGCGAGCGGCCAGTGCCACTGGACCGACCCGTCGCCGCCCGGGCGGTACTTCCTTGTCCGGCCCCTTTGCTCTGCTTCACTCCACGCACCGGCTTCGAGTCGGAACCGGTGCGTCGGTTGAAGCAGAGCTGACGGGCGGCAGCGCGGGCGGCGGGCCGTTGCCGCCTGCCGGCTGACGATGCCGCCCAGTCCCCGAAAGATGGAGCGATGCCCGAACCACTGGACTCCGCCCTGGCCGAGGTCCGCTCGATGCTGCTCGGACCGGCCCTCACCCGGGCCGTGGCGGCCGGACGACGACGCGGCCAGCGTCCCTCGATGATCCGGGCCGAGCTGCGACCGGTCGCCCTCAAGGCCGGTCAGCGGCTGCAGATCTCCACCTCCGACGGGGCCCGGCCACACACCCGGAACCTGAGCCCCGGGCCGGAGGCGGACGCGGCAGTGGAGGCGCTGCTGGCCGAGCCGTTCGGCAACTGGCACGTGGAGACCGCCGACGCCACCCTGCAACTGCGGGTCACCAAGTCGGGCGAGGCCCAGGTGCACCGCACCGCGGCGACCCGGCCGGCCGCGCCGACCGCAGCCTCCGGGCACGACCGGGCCAAGGAGTACCTGCTCGACCCGGGCGATCCGCTGTTCGCCGCGATCGGTGGCTCGGCGGCCAAGCGGCGACAGGTGGACGCGTTCCTACGGGCACTTGCCGCCACCCTCCCCGACGGGCTGGCCGGGCAGTTGGACCGCCCGCTACGGGTGGTGGACCTCGGTTGCGGCAACGCGTACCTCACCTTCGCCGCGTACCGCTATCTGTCCCGCTCCGGCCTCGACGTCGAGCTGGTGGGCGTGGACGTGCGCGACGATCAGCGCCGCCGCAACACCGAACTGGCCGAGCGGCTGGGCTGGGCCGACCGGGTGCGTTTCGTCGCCGGCACGATCGCCGACGCGGCCGTCGAACCGCCGCCCGACCTGGTGCTCGCGCTGCACGCCTGCGACACCGCCACCGACGAGGCGCTGGCCCGGGCGGTGGGCTGGCACGCCCGCTGGGTGCTCGCCGCACCGTGCTGCCACCACGACGTCGCGGCGCAGCTGCGTAGCCGGCCGGCTCCGGCGCCGTACGACCTGCTCACCCGGCAGGGCATCCTGCGGGAGCGCTTCGCGGACGTCCTCACCGACTCGCTGCGCGCCGGGCTGCTGCGGCTGCACGGTTACCGGGCCGAGGTGGTCGAGTTCGTCGACTCCACACACACCCCACGGAACCTGCTCATCCGGGCCCGACGCACCGGAGCCGACCCGACCGCCGCCCAGCGCGCGGAGTACCGGGAACTGGTCGCCCAGTGGCAGCTCACGCCCCGGCTGGAGACTCTGCTGACGCAGTTGCCACCGGCTGTGTGACGGATTCGCGTCCCGCCACCGGAATCGTCTGGTCGATCAGTCAATTGCCCAGCGCCGTTCCCGTACTACTCTCGAAGAGCGCACCGTCGGGTGCCGGTCGGGAGGGAAGACCCACCGGATGGGTTCGGCAGAGGTTTCGCCGCAGATGGCCTTCGCGCGTTTCGTGCGCCGTGCCATCGACGACGCCCGCGAGGAGCGCGGCTGGACTGTCACCGACCTGGCCGCCCACACCGGCGTCGGTCGTTCGACGGTCTTCCGCTGGCTCGCCGGTGACTGGCAGGACTACCCCGAACTGGCAAAGGTCCGCGGCTTCTGCGCCGCGCTCGATCTGCCGGTCGCGGCAGCCTTCCGGGCGCTCGGTCTGCCCGACGCGGGCCCCGCCTCGTGGCGACGCGGCGACGACGGCCCGGTGGAGGCCGACGTGCGGGTGATCCTGCAACGGTTGGCGGATCCGGCGGTGCCGGCGGAGGAGAAGCACCACATCCGCGACCTGCTGCGCTACCTCGCCCGGCGGCCGATCCGCCGGCCCGCGGATTCCACCGCCACACCGATGCGCCGGACGGCGGGCTGACCCGCCAGGCCCCGCGTCGACACGCGGCGGGCCGGGGACTTCCACACAGGGCCTAAGGCACCGACACCGTGAACTCCGCGGTGCGTACCTCTCCCCCGGTCGCGAAGTCCAGGTAGAGGCGGTACCGCCCGGGCCCCGGGGTGGTGAGCCAGAACCGGATCGTCCCGTCGACCAGCTCGGCCTCCGGATGCACGTGCAGGTAGCCGAGGTCGCCCTCGCGCAGCGCGACGAGGTGGCCGTACGCACCGAGGTAGCGCTCCAGCGCCGGGGCCGCCCCGTCCGCGCCGGTGATCCGGAAGCTGACCGGCACGGTGAGGCCGGGCTGGGGAGCACCCTGGTAGTCGACGGTGAACCCGTCGACGGCGGTCGTGGTCGCCGGGGTGGGCAGGTCACGGGGCGTGTAGTCGCCGGGCGCGACCAGGTCCACCCCGAGCGTCGTCGCCGTCTGCCGGCCGTCGTCGGCGAGGGCTGTGAAGTCGGCGTACGCGCGCCAGATGCCGGACGACGGCAGCGTCAACGGCACCGACCAGGTGCCGTCCACCGCCATGGTCGGGTGCAGGTGCTGGTAACCGGACAGGTCCCGACGCACCACGATCACGTGCATCGGCTTGTCGTGCACGACCGCGAACCGGGTGACCGTCCGACGCTGCCCGTCCCGGACCTGGAACCGCAGCTCACCGGCCCGACCGGCGGTGAACTCAGCGGTCAGCGGGGTCAGCGTGTAACCGTCGCGGCTGACCGCCAGGCCGCCGGCCTCGGCCGCCGCGTCCTGGTCGGTGCCGTGCGAGTGCGCGCCGAGGCCAGGGGCATGGGTGTGGTCGGCCAGCGCGCTGTCCGTCCCGCCCGCCGCCGTGGCGCCACCGCCACCGTTGATCCGCCCGAGCCCGAACCCGAGCAGCACCGCCAGCACGAGCCCACCGACCACCAGGGCCAGCCGCAGCGTGGCTCGATCCGGTACGGCCGAGGTCACCTCCGGGGCCTGGCCAGCCGGAGCCGCACCGGGGTCCTGCCCCGCCAACTGTCGCTCGGCGGTGCGCAGCGACCCGAGCGCGGGCGCGTCGGGTGCCTGGTCAGCCATGCGCCCACCGTACCGCCGCCACCTCGGCCACCCGCCGGCCCGCCCCCACCCGGCCTGGGGGCGATCCCGGTACCGGGCGGCGGTCCGTCCGTCCTTGATCGGGTACTACGCCGCGAGGGCGAGGGCCAGCGGGAGGACGGCTCGCGCACCGGCACGGCGGAGTTCCCGGGCCGCCATCGTCATGGTCCACCCGGAGTCGACCAGGTCGTCCACCAGCAGCACCGGGCCGTCCAGGTCGGCCACGGCGTCGGCGAGGTCACCGGGGACGGTGAGGGTGCCGTGCAGGGCGCGTACCCGCTGGGCGCTGTTGCCGCGCGGACCGTCGGCGGCCACCGACCCGGCGCAGCTCACCTGGCCCAGCAGCGGCAGCCGGCCGACGGCGGCGATCCGCTCGGCCAGCGAACCGACAAGCGACGGACGGGTCCGGGAACTGACCGCGACCACCCCGGCCGGGCGGCTCGGCCAGGGGTCGTCGCCGTGTGCCCACGCCTTGAGCACCTCGACGACGGCGGCGGCCACGTCATCGGGCACCGGGCCGTCCGACGCGCCCGGCCCGACCAGGCCGCGCAGCCGGCCACCCCAGCCGAGGTCCGACAGCCGACCGACGGCGCGGCCCGGCAGCGCCTGTTCCGCCGGGGCGATGCGCCCCTTCAGGGGTACGCCCACCGACTCCAGGCCGGTCGGCCAGAGCTTCTTCGGCGCGATCTGGACCCCGGGACGGCCGAGGAAGGTCTGCGCGGCGGTCAGCGCGGCCGCCGAGACCTCGGGCGGGAACAGCGCCTCGGCGCAGTTGTCGCACCGGCCGCAGTCGAGCGCCTCCGCATCGTCCAGGCATTCGCGCAGGTAACGCATCCGGCAGCCGGTGGTCGCCGCGTACTCGATCATCGCTTGTTGTTCGGCGGTGCGGGCCGCGGCGACGCGGCGCAGCCGGGCCTCGTCGTAGGTCCAGGGCTCGCCGGTGGCGAGCCAGCCGCCGCGTACCCGGCGGACCGCGCCGTCCACGTCGAGCACCTTGAGCATCAGCTCCAGCCGGGCCCGCCGCAGGTCCACCAGGGGCTCCAGGGCCTGCGTGGACAGCGGCCGGTCGGTGTGCAGCGCGGCCAGCACCGCGCGGACCTGCTCCTCCGGTGGGAAGGCCAACGAGGCGAAGTACCGCCAGATCGCGGCGTCCTCGGCGCCGGGCAGCAGCAGCACCTCGGCGTGTTCCACGGCCCGTCCGGCCCGGCCCACCTGCTGGTAGTACGCGATCGGCGACGGCGGCGCGCCGAGGTGCACGACGAAGCCGAGATCCGGCTTGTCGAAACCCATGCCGAGCGCACTCGTGGCCACCAGGGCCTTGATCTTGTTGTCCAGCAGGTCCTGCTCGGCGGCGCGGCGGTCGGCGTCCTCTGCCTGCCCGGTGTACGCGGCCACCGCCCAGCCGCGCGAGCGGAGGAACTCGGTGGTCTCCGTCGCCGAGGCCACGGTCAAGGTGTAGACGATGCCGGAGCCGGGGAGCCGGTCCAGGTGGTCGGCGAGCCAACCGAGCCGGTGCGCCGGGCTGGGCAGGTCGAGCACGCCCAGCCGGAGCGACTCCCGGTCCAGGCTGCCCCGCAGCACCAGGACGTCCGGTCGCGGCCCGGTCGCGGCTGTCGGTTCGGTGCCCAGCTGTTCGGCCACGTCCCGGGTCACCCGGGCGTTGGCGGTGGCGGTCGTCGCGAGCACCGGGGTGCGGTCGGGCAGGTTACCGAGGAAGGTACGCAGCCGGCGGTAGTCCGGCCGGAAGTCGTGCCCCCAGTCCGACACACAGTGCGCCTCGTCGACCACCAGCAGACCGGTGGTGGCGGCCAGCTTCGGCAGCACGCCGTCCCGGAAGTCCGGGTTGTTGAGCCGTTCCGGACTGATCAGCAGCACGTCCACCGTCCCGGCGTGGATCTCGGCGGTGATGTCGTCCCACTCGTCCAGGTTCGCCGAGTTGATGGTGCGGGCCCGGATCCCGGCCCGGGCCGCCGCGTCGACCTGGTTACGCATCAGGGCCAGCAACGGCGACACGATGACCGTCGGCCCGGCGGGAGCAGCCGGGCGGTGCGTCTCGTCGCCGTCGCGCTGGCGCAACAGCGCGGTCGCCACGAAGTACACCGCCGACTTGCCCCACCCGGTGCGCTGCACACAGAGCACCCGTCGCCGATCCACCACCAGCGCCTCGATCGCCCGCCACTGGTCCTCGCGGAGCCGGGCCTGCGCGCCGGCCAGCCGGCGCAGCACCGCCTCGGCCCGCTGCCGTACCGCCGTCCGTTCCTGGCTCATCCGACGTTTCTACCAGCGGTGCGGCAGCGGAGCCGGACCGCGGCCGGGAGTGTGTTCTACCATTCCCGTTCGATACCGGAGAGAGAGACGAGATGACTCAGCGAACCGGCACCACCGCCACGACCCGGCGTCTCGCGGCCGTGGCCGCCGCCCTGCTGGCCGCGACCCTGGTGGCCGGCTGCGACGACGAGGCCACCCCGGAGGCGGCTCCCCCGCCGCCGGACCCGAAGCAGGAGTTGCTGGCGGCCGTGCCGGGTGAACAGGACCCGGCGTTCCGCTTCACCACGAGCGACGCCTCGGGTGACGTCTCGGGTGTGGTCGATCCGGCGAACCGGGGCATGGACATCGACACCGTCACCAAGGACAAGGACTTCACCCTGGAGATGTCCTTCCGGATGGTCGAGTCACGCACCTGGATGAAGGTGAACTTCAAGGGCGCGAAGGACATCCAGAAGCTGATGAAGCTGCCCACCAAGTGGATGGAGCTGGACCCGGCCAAGATCGAGGGCCCGGACTCGCTGCCCACCTACGAGGGCACCGACCCGGGCAACGCCGACGCGATCATCCGCGCGGCAACCGACGTCCAGGCCGGTGAGCCCGGGACGTACACCGGCGTGGTGGACCTGTCCGCCGTGCCCGAGCTGGCTGACGCCCTGGAGGGCGTGGCCGCGCTCGGTGACGCAGCCGGGCAGCTCCCGCTCAGCGCGGTGGTCGGCGCGGACGGCAACCTGTCCTCGCTGACTCTGGAGATCCCGGCGGCCGGCAAGAAGAAGGCGTCCGAGTATGTGGTCGAGTACTTCGACTTCGGCGCCGCCCCCGAGGTTGTCGCGTTCACCGGCGGCCAGGCCCAGCAGGCCCCGTCCGCCGCGTACGACCTGCTCAACGGCTGACCAGCCGCGCCCCGATCAGGAGGTTCGCGGCCATCGCGGAAGGCCGCGCCCCGCCGGACGATCATGGTCGGGTCAGCGACCGAGCACCGACCCGCCGTTGACCCCGAGCACCTGGCCGGTCACGTAGCCTGCGGCAGGGCTGGCCAGGTAGCGCACCGACTCGGCGACGTCGTCCGGCACCCCGGCGCGCCCGACCAGGGTCGCGGCGACCCGCTGCGCGTGTCCCTCCGGGGTCATCCGGCCGGCGAAGAACTCGGTCTCCGCGACGTAGCCCGGGCTGACCACGTTGACCGTGATCTGGTCCGGCCCGAGTTGGGCCGCCAGGCTGTACGCCCAGCCGTGCAGCGCCGCCTTCGCCGCCGAGTACGCGTCGCCGCCACCACGCTGCGCGGCGATGGAGCTGATCAGGATCACCCGTCCGCCGGGCCGGCGCAGTGCCGGCCGCAACGCCTCGGTGAGCAGCACCGCGGTGAGCACGTTCGTGTCCAGGGTCGCCCGCCAGTTCGCGGCGATCCCGGCAAGCGTGCCGCTGTCCGCGCTGTGGTAGCCGCCGGCGTTGTTGACAAGCACGTCGACCGGCCGACCGCCGACCGCCTCGACCACCTTCACCACGTGGTCGGGGTCGGTGAGGTCCGCCGTCACGGACCGGATCGCGTCGGGACGGCCGGATTCGGCTCCGATCCGCTCGGTCGCCGCAGTGAGCACCTCCGGGCGCCGACCCACGACCAGCACCGAGCAGCCGTCCACGACGAGCGCCCGCGCCACTGCCGCCCCGATGCCCGTACCGCCGCCGCTGACCACGGCCAACCGCTCGCTCATGCCACCCTTCCCACCGCCACTCGCCCACACGCCCCGTCCGGGGCCGCCGATCATGAGGTTAGCGGGACGGCACGCCGTTGTGCCGCCCCGCCAACCTCGTGATCAACCCTGGCGTCGGGTGCCGAGGCGCAGGGAGTCGCGGAGCAGGGACAGGCGAGGGGCGAGGCTGGCCAGGCCGCCGGGGAAGAAGTAGACGGCCAGGATGAAGACGGTGCCCAGCACGAACAGCGGCTGGGACAGTGGCCGGCTGAGGAACGCCGGCAACGCGTTCACCGCGTCGGAGGTGCCGAAGGACACCAGCCGGTGATCGAGGTACATGTAGAGGATGCCGCCCAGCACCGGACCCCACCGGGTGCCCGGCCCGCCGAGGACCACCATCACCAGCAGGGACAGGGTCAACTCGCTGCTGGTGATGTGCGGCGAGGCGCCGCCGACGATCAGGCAGTAGACCACCCCGCCGGCCGCCGCGAGACCACCGGCCAGGGTGAAGGCGACGAGCTTGAACCGGTACGGATCCAACCCGAGCACGCCGATGCGGCGCTCGTCGTCGCGCAGCCCGGCCAGCACCCGACCGGTAGGTGAGCCGCTG
Organism: Micromonospora sp. NPDC049891; assembly: GCF_040660295.1. Taxonomy (NCBI): domain Bacteria; kingdom Bacillati; phylum Actinomycetota; class Actinomycetes; order Micromonosporales; family Micromonosporaceae; genus Micromonospora; species Micromonospora sp. NPDC049891. Next base: position 225,450 of record NZ_JBFAML010000008.1, on the reverse strand, counting down.
ACGCGGTGCACCACGAACACCACCACCACGAGGTACGCCAGCGCCAGCCAGTACAGGTTCACCGTGTTGGCGACCCCGACCAGCCCCTCCGGCAGCCCGGCGACGTCCAGCGGCAACCCCTCCTCACCGCCGGTGAGCCCGCCGAAGTCCCGGGCCACCAGGATCGCCCCGACCTGCGCGAACGCCAGCGTCACCATGGCGAAGGCGATGCCGACCGTACGCAGCGCCACCGCGCCGAGCAGACCGGCGAGGATCGTGCCACCGACGATGGCCAGTGGTGCGGCCTGCCACAGCGGCAACCCGACCCGGGTGATCAGGATGTCGGTGCCGTAGACGCCGGCGGCGAAGTAGAGGGCGTGACCGAAGGAGAGCATCCCGGTGCGCCCGAACAGCAGGTCGTAGCCGGCTGCCAGACCGCCGAAGACCAGGCACACGGCGAGCAGTTGCAGGGTGCCCGGCGAGTTCAGCGCACCCTCGAAGATGCCGGGCAGGTGCAGCGTCGAATACGGCAGGATCAACGCCACCGCCAGGGCGACAAGCGGCAGGAACGGGCGGAGTCGGCCCCAGCGGCCCGGTTCCTCGGTCAGCTCGTCGGGCACCGCCGCCGGGGGTGCCGGAACCTCGGGACTCTTGACCTCGGTCATGCCGTAACCGCCTTTCCGGCGATGCCCTGCGGGCGCAGCAGCAGCACCACGGCCAGCAGCGCCACCACGCAGATGTCGCCCAGCCCGGAGGTGCCGTAGTAGTTGACGAACTGTTGCAGCAGCCCGACCGCGACCGCCGCGTACGCGGACCCGACCACCGAGCCCATGCCGCCGATGACCACCACGATGAACGCGAAGATCAGCAGCGAGCCGCCCTGCTGGGGCGAGACGGTGCCGAAGTAGACGCTGCCCAGCGCCCCGGCCAACGCCGCCGCCGCCCCGCCGATGGCGAAGACCAGGGTGAACGCCTTGCGTACGTCGATACCCAGCGCGGTCACCATCTCCCGGTTCTCCACCCCGGCCCGGATGATCAGGCCGTAGCGGGTCCAGCGGAGGAAGGCGAGAATCGCGCCGAGTACCAACGTCGCGGCGACGATCAGCAGCAGCCCTCCGTTCGGCACCTGCGCGCCGAATATCGAGGTCACCTCGCGGGTCCAGGCCGGACGCGGGAACGGTCGGGCGTCCGCACCCCAGGTGGCCTGCAACAGCGCCACGCCGGCGAGTGAGAGACCGACGGTGACCAGCACCTGCTCGATGGTGCGCGAGTAGAGCGGCCGGATCAGCACCAGTTCGACAAGGATCGCCATCAGCGTGCCGGCGGCCACCCCGAAGGCGACCGCGACCACGAAGCCGAGGCCGTCGGGGCCGGCGCCGGGCAGGTTGCCCGCAGCCCACCAGGTGGCGTACGCGCCGACGCCGAGGAAGAGCCCGTGGGCGAAGTTGAGCACGTCGGCCAGACCGAAGACCAACGACAGCCCGGAGGCGACCAGGAAGTAGAGGGCTGCCAGGCCGAGGCCGGTGAGCGTCAGCAGAATGATCGCGTCCATCAGCTACCGTCCTCCGGGGCCGACGCGGCGGCGGCCGGGTGGTCGACCCGTTCTACTGCCGCCCCGGCGGGCTGGTGCCCGGTGGCCGGCCCGGAAGGATGGTGGCCCTCCGCCGACCCGACGCCGAGCAGGGACCGGGTCAGCGCGGTCTCCAACAGCAACTCCTGGGCGTCACCGGTCCAGGCGACGCGGCCGGCGGCGAGCACCACCGCGTCGCGCGCCAGCCGCCGGACCACCGCCAGGTTCTGCTCGACAAGCAGCACCGGTACGGACTCCGCGACCCGTTCCAGCACCTCGGCCACCTCGGTCACCACCTTCGGCGCCAACCCCTTGGTCGGCTCGTCGACAAGCAGCAGTCGGTTGTCGTTGAGCAGCACCCGGCCGATGGCGAGCATCTGCTGCTGCCCACCGGAGAGCGAGCCGGCCCGCTGCCGGGAACGCCTGTCCAACTCGGGAAAGAGGGCGAACACCCGGTCGTACGCCGGGGATGTGCCGCGCCGCTCGGCGAGCCGCAGGTTCTCCGCGACGGTGAGGCCGGCGAAGACGCAGCGGTCCTCCGGCACGTATCCGAGCCCGCCGCGGACCAGGCGGTGGGTCCGCTGGGACAGCAGGCTCTGGGCACCCATCCGGACCGTGCCACGCACCTCGCCGTTACGCGGGGTCAGCCCCACGACGGCGCGCAGCGTGGTGGTCTTGCCAACCCCGTTGCGGCCGAGCAGCACGGTGACTCCGGTCGGAGCGACAGTGAACGACACTCCCTGGAGGATGTGCAGCCCGGCGATCCGGACCGACAGATCCTCCACGGTGAGTACGGGTTCGGTCACAGCGACTCCCCGAGATAGGCCTCTTGTACTGTCGGGTTGGCCATCACCGTCTCCGGTGTGTCGCAGGCCAGCAGCGCGCCGTGGTGCATCACGGCGATCCGGTCGGCCAGTTCGAGGATCACGTCCATGTGGTGCTCGACCATCAGCACCGCCCGGCCGCTGTCGCCGGTCAACGAACGGATCACCTGGACCAGCTCCGGCACGTCCTCGGCGCTGACCCCGGCCATTGGCTCGTCGAGCAGCATCACCCGTGGCTCGCCGGCCAGCAGCAGCGCGATCTCCAGCTTCCGCTTCTCGCCGTGGGCGAGGGTGCCGGCCAACGCCGTACCCCGGTGGGCCAGGCCGACCCGGTCGAGCGCCGCGTCGGCGGCGGCGGCGACCTCCCGGTCGGCCGCCGCCCGCCGCCACAGCTTGAGCGAACCCCCGCGGTGTGCCTGCACAGCGAGCCGGACGTTCTCCCGCACGCTCAGCGAGCCGAAGACCGAGGACGCCTGGAAGGTACGGCCCAGGCCCAGCCGGGCCCGCCGGTACGGCGGCAGGTCGGAGATGTCCTGCCCGTCCAGGGTGACCCGGCCTTCGGTGGCCCGGCGCAGGCCGGTGATCAGGTTGAACAGTGAGGTCTTGCCGGCACCGTTGGGGCCGATCACGCCGAGGAACTCCCCGGGTGCCAGGTCCAGGTAGACGGAGTCGACGATGGAGACCTCACCGATCCGCCAGGTCAGACCGCGGGTGGCGAGCATCTCCGGTCAGCCCTTCATCGCCTGGACCGGCGGTGCGGTCTCGTCACCGGTGAGCGCCTTCTGCGCGGCCGCGGTGAAGGCGTCGCCGCTGCCGGTCAGGCTCGCCTGGTACATCGGCTGGAGCAGGGCGTGGTCCTCGGCGCGGATGGTCATGGTGCCCTTCACGCTCTCGAAGCTCCAGCCCTCCAGCGCGGTGACCATCTTGTCGACGTCGTCGCCGCCCTCGGCCGCGGCGCGGACCACCATCTGCGCGGCGGCGAACCCGTCCGGGTGGAACAGGTCGAGCGTGCCGCCGGGGACCTTCGCCTTCGCGGCCTTGGCCGCCTCGGTGTCGCTGGCCCCGTCGAAGTAGTGCGACAGGAAGGAGATCTTGCTGCCGGCGGCGCCGAAGGTGGGCCAGGAGGCACGGATGTCCAGGCCGGTGACGACAGTGGTGGAGGTGAGCACACCCTGCTGGTCGAGGGTCTGCCACATCGCCGGAGCGGTGGTGCCGGCCCAGGCGACGAAGAGCAGGTCCGGCTTGGCGGACTTGATCTGGCTGGCGAACGGGGTGAACTCGGTCGCGCTGGCCGGTGCCCGGACGGCGCTGACGCTCGCACCGGCTCCGCCGATGACCGCCTTGACCGCCGCCTCGTTGGCGTCGCCGAAGGCACCGTCCTGGGCGAAGACCACCACCTTCTTGCCGGCCGGGTCACCGATGAACGACTTCGCCGTCACCACGTCCTGGTACGACTGCCGACCGGAACGGAACGTGTACTTGTTCGCGCCGGTCACCGCGTCGGTGGCGGCCGGCCCGGAGATGAACAGCACCTTGTTCTGCGCGGCGATCGGGGCGACCTGGAGCGCCACCCCCGAGGCCGTGGAACCGGCGATGATCTTGTTGCCCTTGCCGATCAGGTCCTTGGCCGCGGAGACCGCCTTCGCCGGGTCGCCCGCGTCGTCGACCTCGGTGATCTCGATCGCCCGATCGCCCACCTTGTTTGTGCCGTTGGTGGCGAAGTCCAGGCCGGCCCTGAACCCCTCGATGTACTGCTTTCCGTAACTGGCCAGCGCTCCCGACTGGGAGTAGACCAGACCAACCTTCACCGGCGCGGCGCTGTCGCCGCCGCCGTTGGCGGTGTCCTGGGGGCTGCCACAGGCCGTGGCGGCGATCGCCGCGGCCATCATCGTGGCGGCGGAGAGGAACACCCGCCGTGTCGTCCGGACCGTCATTGCGACTCCACGTGAGGACTCAGAGGGAGGAAACCTTATGTGTCGGCTCACGCTAGAAGTGACGTCACCCACGGGCTATGTGGCGGAAACACACAAGTAACAGGGTTGGGGTGGCCAGCCCTTACAAGCTCGGCGCCCGGGGCGGTCCGGTCCGCCGCAGCGATGGGCACCGCTCCCACGACACCGGCCCGCCATGTGTCGCCCACCCCCACGGTCCGCCGCCCACTCGCAGGCGCGGCTGCTCTCTGGCGATGGCAGGTTGCGACATGTCGGGGCCTCCGGGCAAGCCGAAGGCACGAGTTGCGGTGTCCTGCGCACCGGCAGCGTGCGCGGAAGCAGGGCGGCCCGCCGCCCGGGGATGGCGGCGGGCCGAAGGGTGTGCTGCGCGGGGTTCAGCGGCGGGGTAGGGCGGCGCGGGCGGCCACGGCGGTGTCGGGGTGGTCGGTGAAGACGCCGTCGAGGCCTAGCCGGTAGAACAGCTCGTACTCGGCCTGGATGTCGCCGCGGGCGTTCGGGTCGGCGCCGATCCGGAAGTCCGTTGGAAGGAACTGGTTCTCCGCCCGGAAGGTCCAGGCGTGCACGATCAGCTTCTCCTTGTGCGCGTCCCGGACCAGGGTCGTCGGGGCGAGCAGCTTGCCGGTGGTGTCGCGCGGCACGATGAGGTTCTTGTTGGCGCCGACACCGTCGGCGTAGCGCGAGATCCACTTCAGTCCGGCGGGGGTCGCCAGGTCGCGGTAGGTGCGGGTGTCACCGGCCACGGTGAAGTCGTACGGACGGCCGGCGGCGTCGAGCAGCTGGGCCAACCTGACGTCGGTCAGCCGATCCAACCGCCGCAGGTTCGCCGTCTCGAAGGACTGGATGATGACCGGCGAGTTCCGCTTCGTCCATCCTGCCCGACGCAGCGTCTCGACCAGCGGCTCCTCCAGCGGCAGGCCGATCGACGCGAAGTACGTCGGGTGCTTGGTCTCCGGGTAGACACCGATCACCCGGCCACGTGCCTTGCCCTCGACCCGGGCCAGGTCGATCACCTCCTGGAAGGTGGGCACCTGGAACTGGCCGTCGAACGCGGTGTTGGTGACCCGTACCTGGGGCAGCCGCTCCTTGGCCCGCAGCGTCCGCAGCTCAGCGAGGGTGAAATCCTCGGTGAACCAGCCGGTCACCGACACCCCGTCGATGGTCTTCGTGGTCCGGCGGTCGGCGAACTCCGGCCTGGCCGCCACATCGGTCGTACCGCTGATCTCGTTTTCGTGCCGGGCGACAAGCACACCGTCGGCGGTCGCGACCAGATCAGGCTCGATGTAGTCGGCACCCATCCGGATCGCCAGGCGGTACGCCTCAAGCGTGTGCTCCGGCCGGTATCCGCTGGCACCCCGGTGACCGATGACGATGGGTTGGTCACCGACGCGGGCCGGGTCCGTGCCGCCTGCCGGCTTCGCCGTGGCGACCATGGGCGTGGCCACGGCGGCGGCGAGCAGGGTCACCGACACACCGAGGGCGGAAAGGGTACGTCGCAACGCGGTCTCCTTGACTCGTCGGGGAACCGCCTCAGCAGACCTGCCCGGGCTGACCGTCAGTTGGTCCGCGCCTGACCATCCGGTGAATCCTCCGTCGTGCGTCCGTTGAAGCAGAGCAAGGGAGGCCGGCGGGCGGGGTGGCGGGATGCCGGTTCCGGCCCGGAACGGGTGGGTGAAATCGGAAGATTGTCTGGTGCGTCGGTTCCTTCGTCACCCGGTGCGGCTCGTGCCGCTGGTCTTCCTGGTGGCGATCCTGATCGGCACCGGCCTGCTGATGCTGCGCCCGATGACCATCGAGTACCAGCACACCCCGTTCATGACCGCGCTCTTCACCGCCACGTCGGCCATCTCGGTCACCGGCCTGACAGTCACCGACACCCCGAACTACTGGTCCGGGCCCGGACTGGTACTGATCACGGTGCTCACCCAACTGGGCGGGCTCGGCATCCTGACCGGTGCCGCGCTGGTGATCCTCACCGTGTCCCGGCGGCTCGGCCTGCACAACCGGCTGCTGGTGCAGGCCGAGACCGCGGAGTACGGGCTCGGTGACGTACGCCGGCTGCTGCTGCACATCGCCGCCACGGTGTTCGCCTGCGAGCTGGTGATGGCGCTCCTCGTCACGGCACGTCTCTGGCTGGCCTACGACTATCCGTTCTGGCAGGCCCTCTGGACGGGCTCGTTCCACGCCGTGCAGGCGTTCAACAACTCCGGCTTCTCGCTCTACAGCGACGGGCTGCTGGCCTTCTCCCGCGACCCCTGGGTCAGCCTGCCCTTGGCCCTCGGCGCCATCGTCGGCGGTCTCGGCTTTCCGGCCCTGTTCGAGGCGGTCCGCGAATGGCGGCAGCCGGCCCGCTGGGCGGTCGCCACCAAGTTGACCATCTGGGGCAGCGCCGCCCTGATCGCCTTGGGTGCGGTCGCGTTCCTGGCCGCCGAGTGGGCCAATCCGTGGACGGTCGGTCAGTACAACGTTCCCGGCAAGGTGGTCGCCGCGTTCACGCAGATCGCGCTGGCCCGCACCGGCGGCTTCGAGGTGGTGCCGACCGACCTGCTCCGGGAGGAGAGCTACACCCTGCTGATCGGGCTGATGTTCATCGGTGGCGGCAGCGCCAGCACCGCCGGTGGGATCAAGGTCTCCACGTTCTTCCTGCTCGCCTTCGTCATCTGGGCCGAGGTCCGCGGCGAGCCGGACGTCACGGTCGGGCACCGTCGGGTCGCCACCGCCAGTCAGCGGCAGGCCCTCACCGTCGCGCTGCTCAGCGTCGCGATCGTGGCGGCCGGGACCGCCGCGCTCATCGCGATGACCGACAAGCTTCCGTTCTACGCCGCGCTGTTCGAGGTCACGTCGGCGTTCAGCACCACCGGGCTCTCGGTGGGCGTCCTGTCGTCCCTGTCGGACGGTGGCCATCTGCTGCTGACCGTGCTCATGTACGTCGGCCGGGTCGGGCCGCTCACCTTCGGCTCGGCGATCGCCCTGAACACGCGACGCCGGCTCTACCGCTACCCAGAGGAGCAACCCGTTGTCGGATAGGAAGCCAGACGAGGGTGGCATCGCGGTGATCGGCCTCGGCCGGTTCGGCAGCCACCTGGCCGAATCGCTCTCCGCCCTCGGGCGCGAGGTACTGGCCATCGATCGCGACGCCCAGCAGGTGCAGAAGTGGTCGCCGATGCTCGACCAGGTGGCGCAGGCCGACGCCACCGACGAGGAGGCACTGCGCCAGCTCGGGGTGACCGACCTGGGCCGGGCGGTGGTGGCGATCGGCGCCTCCGTCGAGGCCAGCGTGCTCACCGTGCTCGCCCTGGTGGAGCTGGGCGTACCGCAGATCTGGGCCCGGGCGACATCAGGGCAGCACGCGAAGATCCTCTCCTCGGTCGGCGCGCACCGCGTGATCTTCCCCGAGGCGGAGACCGGCGAGCGGCTCGCCCACCTGATGATCAGCCGGATGCTCGACTTCGTGGAGTTCGGTGAGGCCTTCGCGGTGGCGCGGATCCGCGTACCGGCGTCGCTCGTGGGTCGCCCCACCACCGAGGTCCGACTGCTGGACCGCTACGGCGTACGGGTGATCGGGATCAAGCGACCGGGCGAGGGCCGGTACCGCTACGTCTCGGACGGCCTGGAACTCGCCGAGGACACAGTGCTCATCGTGGAGGGCACCATCGAACAGGTCCAGCGCTTCTCCACGCTGTCCTGACCGGTCAGCTCACCTGCCGGGGCCCTTGCCGGGCTTACCCGGCTGCGGCTTGCCCCCGCCCTTGCCCTTTCCCTTGCCGTCGTCCGGCTTGGGCTTCTCGGCCTTGGACTTCTTTGCCTTCGGTTTGGTCTCACCGGAGCCGCCGGAACCGGCCTTCCCCGCGGTCGCCTTCACCGTCTTGGCCGGGGCCGACTTGGTAGGTGCCGGCTTGGTGGTGGGGGTGGTGCCGGCCACCCCGGAGACCCGCACCCCGCACACCGCCGTGCCGACCCGGAACTCCACAGGCAACGGGTTCGTCCCGGTGTACCGCCCGGTCAGGTTCAGCTTCTCGGTGGCACCGGGTGCCAGTGCGGGCCGCTGCGGTGCCGGTTGCACCGCCACGGCCCGACCCTGCTGCCGTACCGGCGCCGGTGTCGCGGCGGTCACCTCCTGCTCGCCGGGGAACGCGAAGCTCATGGTCCAGTCGCGCAGCTCACGGTCACCGGTGTTGGTCAGGCTCAACTCCGCGGTGAAGTCCTTGCCGGAGTCCTTACGCAGCGCGTACGTGACCTGGCAGGGCAGTTCCTGCTCGCCGCCGATGCGCGCCTGGGTCGGCTGGTCGATCCCGCCGCTGGCCGGGCTGTGCGAGGTGACACCCCAGACCGCTGCCGTGACGATCATCAGCCCGGCGGCGGCCGCCACCGCTTCCACCCGGCGCCGGCGGGTCAGCCCGCGACGGGTGCGCAGGCCGGCCAGGGGCAACGCGCCGGTCGCCGCGGACCAGGGCAGGATCGTGGTGCCGGCGTCGGCCAACGACGACGGGGTGGTCTCACCGGAGCCGACGCCCACCGGCACCGTCGGCACCTTTCCGGCGGCCTGGGCGAGGACCCGGGCCAACTCGGCGGTGGCCGGCCGGTCCGCCGGTCGCTTCGCCAGGCACCTCTGGACGAGGTCGGCGACGCCGCCGGGCAGGCCCGGCACCTCGGGCATCGGCTCCGGCTCGCGGTACATGTGTGCCCGCAGCATCTGCGTGGTGGTGTCGGCCTGCCAGGGCAGCCGGCCGGTGAGCATCCGGTACAGCAGCAACCCGACCGCGTACACGTCGGTGGCCGGGCTGACCTGACCGTTGTCGAGCCGTTCCGGAGCGAGGTACGCCGGGGTGCCGAGCAGGGTGCCGTCGGGCCCCTTCTCGCTCTCACCGACCAGGGCGGAGATGCCGAAGTCGACAACCTTCACGCCGGTCGCGGTGAGCATCACGTTGCCGGGGGTGACGTCGCGGTGCACCACGCCTCGGGCGTGCGCGGTGGCCAGCGCGGAGGCGACCTCGGCCGCCACCGTCACCGCTTCCCGCCACGGCAGGCGTCCGTCCCGGGCCAGCCGCGCGGTCAGCGGGCCGCCGTCGATCAACTCCATCACCACGTACGGCACGGTCAACCCGACCTGGACGGACTCGCCGTAGTCGTACACGTTCGTGATGTTGGGGTGGCACAGCCGGGCGGCGGCCTGGGCCTCGATCCTGATCCGGTGTCGGAACGCCCGGTCGCTGGCCAGCCGGGACGCGAGGACCTTGACCGCCACCTGCCGGCCGAGCACCTCGTCGTAGCCCCGCCAGACCACCGACATGCCGCCAGCGCCGAGCTGCTCGATCAGCCGGTACCGCTCACCGAGCAGTTGCGCTGCTCCCCTACTTACCCCACCACCCATGGTCGGCGTTGTTGCCCGACGTGAGGCCGCCTACACCTTTCTGGTCTGATTCGGTCACGGATGTCACCCGATCAGGCGGTGGCGAGCAGTTGGTCCACCGGCGCGTAATCGTCGGTGAGCACCAACGCGTCGCCGACGAAGTCCGTCAGCTCACCGCCGCTGAGCAGGCTGACCGGCTCGTTGGCGTCGTCGAGGCGGGCCCGTACCGCAGCCAGCGGCAGCGGCGCGTCGGAGGCCACGATGAGGAAGTTCGCACCCCGCTCCCCGGCCAGCGCCTCGGGCGGGGCGATCAGCGCGACATGCCCGAACTCGGCGGCGACGGTGGCCACCTCGCTGCGGATGAACCGCAGCGGCGGGTAGTCGATGACGTTCTGCACGTAGATCCCACCCGGCCGGGTCACCCGACGGATCTCGGCGGCCATCTCTTGGGTGGCCAGGTGCCACGGCACCACCAGATGTCCGAAGGCGTCGCCCACCACGAAGTCCCGGCTGTCGGTCGCCTCGGCGGCGACGAGCAGCCGGGCGTCGCCCACCACCGCCCGCAGGTCCGGCCCCTGGCGTACGCCGAGTCGCCGCTCCCCCAACTCGACAAGCCCACCGTCGATCTCGAACACCAGGTTGTCGGTACTGGGCCGGGTGGCGGTCAGGTAACGCGGCACGGTGAACCCGCCACCGCCCAGGTGCAGCGCATCGAGCCGCTGGCCGGACGGAGCGAGCACGTCGGCCACCGCGCCGATCCACCGGGTGTACGCGTACTCCAGGTGGGTCGGGTCAGCCAGGTCCACGTACGAGTGCTGGGCCGAGTTGAGCAGTAGGGTCCGTCCGCTGTCCCGGCCCGGATCGGCCTGGACACGGGCGCAGTGGTACGCCGTCTCGACGTCGCAGGGATTCGGGGCGACCATGGTCAGCCCGGCCCCGGCCAGACCGAGCACCGCCAGCGCGGCCTTGACCCGGGCCGGCCCGGGCAGGGCGGCGCGGTCCTGCCGGTGCAGGTACACGCCCAGCGCGATGCCGACGATGCCGAGGGAGGCGGCCAGCCCGAACAGGATGACGGTGCTGGGCAGGGCGGCCACCAGCACGAAGCCGGTGACCAGGGTGGCCGTGACGGCGCCGAGCGTGCCGATGCCGGAGAGACGGCCGACGACCTGGCCGGTGCGGCGCAGGTCGGCGAGCTGAAGCTTGATCACCAGTGGGCTGACCGAGGAGAGCAGCATCGCGGGCGCGAAGACGGCGACCGCGACCAGCAGCAGGACGGCGCTGGCCGCGCCGCCGCGCAGCACCTCACCGGCGTACCGCACCGCCGGCAGGGTGATCGCGGTGGCGATGCCGGAGAGCACCAGCGCCGGGGCCAGGAGCGTACGCGGGTTGCGCCGGTCGGCCAGCCAACCGCCCGCCCACGCCCCGTACGCGATCGCCGCCAGCGCGATCCCGATGACCGAGCTGGTCACCTGAAGGGTGACCCCGACGTACGGCCCGACCAGGCGCAACGCGGCGGTCTCCAGGACCAGGACAGCGCCGCTGGAGTAGAAGACCAGGAACGCGGCGAGCCCGTTGGGCAGGGCCCGGGGCACCTCCGGCGAGGACGACACGGTAGGTGCCGCCACCTCAGGCGATGGAGAGTTCATCGTGGCGATGGTACGCAGCGATCCGCCGCGCGTACGTCAATGCATGGAAAGATGAACGTGGTTCGTGTGGTCGGCGGCCGGACTGCCACTTCCGCCGTACGCTCGCCACCCGGTACCCGGGTGCCAGATCTGGCGGTACCAGATCACGTAGAGCACGCCGAGCCGGTCGGCGTTGCGGACGTGCCAGGCGGCCAGGCTGTCTCCGTACGACTTGTCGCCGCCGGTGGCGGTACGGTCCTCGAAGCCGTTCGTGGCGGCCGAGAAGTCACAGGCCCGCCCCTTGGGGTGCTCGCCGGAGCCGCCGCTGCGGTAGCAGGAGACGTGCCGCTTGTAGCCAGCGGCCTGGGTCTGCTTCAGCGCGTGCAGGGTGCGCGGTGTGATGCAGCCCGAGGTGGTCGGGTCGTTCACCGAACACGACTCGCCGGGCCAGGAGCCGTCGGAGTTGCGGGGCGCCGGCTTCGCCGAGGTGGAGCTGCCACCGCTGAACCCGCCGCTGCTGCCGGAACTGACCGCCGCCAGGGCCGCCTCGGCCTCCCGCTTCTTCTTCGCCATCACCGCCAGCTGCTTGGTCTGCTCACGCACCTCGGCGTTGATCGCGAGCTTGGCCTGCCGGGCCTGTTCACGCGCCTCGCTCAGCTCGCGGATCCGCCGGCCGTCCCGCTGGGCCATCATGTCGAGGTTGGCCGCCCGCTGCACGAACGCCTCCGGGGTGGTGCTGTCCAGCAGCACGGCCGCCGGGCTGAGCCGCCCGACCCGGTAGGACTGGGCGGCCACTTCACCGACCATTGCGGTCAGCTCGTCCAGCCGGCCCTCCATCGCAGCCAGCTCCTTGGCCATCTGCTTCTGCCGCTTCTTCGAGCCGTCCAGCTTTCGCTTGGCGTCGATGTGCGCCTTGGCGGTGGCCTCCAGGGCGTCGCGCAGCTTCTTGCTGCCGCCCTCGTTGGGCTCGGCGTACGCCGGCACGGCACCCACGCCGAGCAGCAGCGCCACGGCGGCGAGCAGGGCGATCAGCGGCCGGTGGGCGTACCGCCGGACGGGCATGGACCTGCGCACGAAAGCATCCTTTCGTCGGCCGCCGGCCCCCGATGAGTTCACTGCGCGGCGGCGGCCCCCGCCGGCGCCGGTCGGCGGCCTGCTGGCGGAAGGCCGCCGGTCAGGATACCGGAAGCAGCCCTCCCCACCAGCCCCCCGACCCTCAACCCCAGCCAACCCTCGACCCCCCGCAACCACCCCCTCACCCTCCGCACCTCACCCCGCGTCCCGCCCGCGTTGATCATGAGATTAGCGGCAATTTTGATCTCTGAGACTGCCGTCAACCTCATGATCAACGCGAAATCAACGCGGGGTTGGAGGGGTCAGGTGGAGAGGAGAGTGGTGTGGACTTCGGTCCAGACCTTGTCGTTGACGGCGACCAGGAGGCCGTGTTCGGTGTCGGCTGGGTGGTAGTCCGTGCCGTCGAGTCGGCGGGCCACGCCGCCCGCGGCCCGCACCAGCAAGGTGCCCGGGCCGTGGTCCCAGGGCAGGGTCCGCCAGAACAACACGAACTGCTGCTGGCCGGTGAGCACGTCGAGATACTCGCGACCGGCGCAATGCTGCCCCGGCAGCAGCTCGCCGAGCCGCGCACCGCCCGCCTCCACCGTGCGCCGGGAGGGCCCCGGCAGGAACTTCGTCATCGCGGCGCCCCGCAACTCACCCACCGGCGGTGCCCCGTCGGGCAGCTGCAACGGCTGACCGTCCAGGTACGTGCCCTCGCCGGTACGGGCGGTCGCCAGCGCGTCGGCCAGCGGGTCGAACACCCACGCGGCCACCGGCTCACCATCGGTGAGCAGGGAGACCATCAACGCGAACGGACGGCGGCCCGCCGCGAAGTTCGCGGTGCCGTCGACCGGGTCGACAAGCCACACGTCCCCGGAGGCGCGCAGGTGACGCAGCAGGTCAGGATCGTCGGCCACCGCCTCCTCGCCGACCACCACCGAACCGGGGCGCAGCCGGAGCAACTCGGCGCTGATCATTTCCTCGGCCCGCCGGTCGGCGACCGTGACCAGCTCACCGGGGGCCTTCTCGGTCACGTCAGCGGCGTCGAGATGACGGAACAACGGCAGTACGACGTGGTCGGCGGCTTCCCGCAACAGCCCGGCGACGTCGTCGAGCAGGGTGTCAGCCACGTGGCGGCAGCTTCACCACGCTGACGAAGAACTCGTCGATCTGCCGGACCACCGCGATGAACTGCTCGAAGTCGACCGGCTTGGTGACGTACGCGTTCGCGTGCAGCTGGTAGCTGCGCAGGATGTCCTCGTCGGCCTGGGACGTGGTCAGCACCACCACCGGGATCCGGCAGAGCTGCTCGTCCTTCTTGATCTCCTCCAGCACCTCCCGGCCGTCCCGCCGGGGCAGGTTCAGGTCGAGCAGGATCAGGTCCGGCAGCTCCGCGTCCGCGTACTGGCCCTCGCGCCGCAGGTAGGCCAGCGCCTCGGCACCGTCGGAGACGACGTTGAGCCGGTTGCGCAGCTTGTGCTCCTCGAACGCTTCCTGGGTCATCAACACGTCGCCCGGGTCGTCCTCGACCAGCAGCACCTCGATCGGGCTGTTGCCGTCCGCCGGCGCGGTCATCCCACCGCCTCCTTCATGCCACCTGTCCCACCGCTGGCCTGTGACAGACCAGCGACGGCCGAGGGGCGCTCCGATCCGCCGCCGGCCTCGGCGCCGACGGTACCGTCACCCGCCCGGGCCTCGTCATCGGCCCGGTCCGACGCCTCGTCCGTCCCGACTTCCGCCGGATCGGACCCGTCCGCACCGGACCCGTCCGCACCCGTCGCGCCCTTCGCGGCCTCGACGTCGGCGGGCAGCGCCGGCAGGGTGAAACGGATCGCCGTCCCCTCGGGCACGTCCGTGTCCACCCAGACCCGACCACCGTGGTACTCCACGATCTTCTTGACGATCGCCAACCCGATCCCGGTACCCGGGTAAGCGTCCTTGGCGTGCAACCGCTGGAAGATGACGAAGATCTTGTCGGCGAACTCCGGCTCGATCCCGATGCCGTTGTCCTGGCAGGTGATCTCCCAATCCTCGCCGATCAGCCGGGCCGAGACGTGCACCTTCGGCGGAACATCCGCCCGACGGAACTTCACCGAGTTGCTGACCAGATTGACCAGCAGGTTGGTCAGCAGGGGCTCCTCACCGCGGATCACCGGCAGTTCGCCCCAGGTCAGCTCGGCGTCGGCGTACTGCCGGGCCGGCTCGGTCTGCGCCGCCACCTCCTCCATCAGGTGGTTCAGGTCGACATCGGTGAAGCCCGCGGTGAGCCGTCCGATCCGGGAGAACGCCAACAGGTCGTTGATCAGCCGCTGCATCCGCTGCGCGCCGTCCACCGCGAAGGCGATGTACTGGTCCGCCCGCTCGTCGAGCCGCCCAGCGTAACGCCGTTGGAGGAGCTGACAGAAGCTCGCCACCTTGCGCAGCGGCTCCTGCAGGTCGTGCGAGGCGACGTAGGCGAACTGCTCCAGGTCACGGTTGGACCGGGTCAGCTCCTCGGCCTGCTTCTGCAACTGGGTGTTGACCCACTCGATCCGCTCCCGGGCCTCACGCACCTCGGCCAGGTCCGCGGCGATCTTCTGGCGCATGGCGTCCACGTCCTCGCCGAGACGCCGGAACTCCGGCGGACCGGTGCCGGAGATGCCGTGGCCGTAGTCGCCGATGGCGACCTCCCGCACCTGCCCGGCCAGGCTGGTCAACGGACGGATCACCATCCGCTCCAGCGAGGTGAGCAGCACCACCCCGGCGACCAGCACCACGAGCGCGGCGATGACCAGCAGCAGCACCAGCAGGTTGCTGGTGCTGCGTACGTCCGTGGCGGCCTCTTCGCGCACCTCGAGGATGCCCGTCTGAAGCACGTCGACGGCGACCCGGATCTGGTCGAACTGCTGCCGCGACTGGTCGGTGAGCAGCTGCTGGCCAGCGGCGGTGCCACCGGCCTCGATGGCGCCGATGACCGGCAGGGCGACAGTCTGCCGCCACTGCTCCGCCCGCTGCTGCACCAGCTGGAACTCGTCGCGCAGCTCCGGGTATGTGGTCAACAGCCGGTCCATCGAGGCGGCCAGTTCCTGCTCACGCTGCCGGCCGGTGTCGAACGGGGCGAGGTCCTCCCGCTCGCCGGTCAACGCGTACCCCCGGATGGCGGTCTCCTGATCGACCAGGACCGCGAGCAGCTCCTGAGACTGGGCGCGCAGCGGACCTGTCACGTTGAGCACCGCATCGATGTGCGCCCGGTTACGGGTGGCGACCACCGCCTCCGCGACAGCCACCCCGATCAGCAGCAACCCGACGACCGCGACCAGCACCGCCAGCCGACCGCGCAGACTCCAGCCGGCACCCGTACTCGTCACCGGCCACCACCCCGCGTGACCAGCAGCATCGCCACGTCGTCGGCGAACGGACCGTCGTTGAGCTGCTCGGCCCGGCCGACCAGCCAGGCCGGCAGGTCCGGCAGCGGAACCGCCCGGCTCGCCGGCTCGGCCAGCAGGCGGGTCAGGCCGGGCACGTCGAGCCGTTCGTCGCCCGCGCCCACCCGGCCCTCGATCAGACCATCGGTGTACATCAGCAGAGACCAGTCCTCGGTGTCGAACTTCAGGTCGAAGGCGACCGGCCGGCGGGGCCGTACGCCGAGCAGCAGACCACCCGGTGCCGGCACCGGAGTCACCCGCCCACCGGCGAGCAGCACCGGTGGCGGGTGGCCGGCCAGCCGCACCGTCGCCCGGCCGGCGGCGAGGTCCAGCCGGGCCGTCGCCACGGTCGCGAAGATCTCCTGAAGCCGGCGCTCGCTCATCAGCACCTGTTCCAGCGCGGGGAGCACCTCGTCGTCAGGTACCCCGGCGAGGATCAGTGCCCGCCAGGCCACCCGCAGCTCGACTCCGAGGGCCGCCTCGTCCACGCCGTGTCCGCAGACGTCACCGATGATCAGATCCACCCGGTCCGGCCGGGTCTGCACCACGTCGTAGAAGTCCCCGCCGATCAGGGCGGCGTGCCGGCCGGGCCGGTAGAAGGTGTGTACCGCGATCTGGTCGGTCGACATCAGCGGCTGAGGCAGCAGACCGCGCTCCAACCGGGCCGACTCGGCCTGGCGCAGCTCCACCTCCCGCAGCCGGCGGGCGTTCTCGTCGGCCCGTTTACGCTCCACCGCGTAGCGCAGCGCCCGGGTCAGCAGCACCCCGTCGACCTGGCCCTTGACCAGGTAGTCCTGGGCCCCTTCGGCGACCGCCACAATGCCGAGGTGCTCGTCGGTACGACCGGTGAGCACACAGACGGCCGCGCTGCCGGACATCTCCAGCACCTGCCGGAGCCCGTCCAGCCCCTGCGCGTCGGGCAGGCCCAGGTCGAGCAGTACGCAGTCAACCCCCGCGATCCGTCGGCGGGCCTCGCTGAGGCTGGTCGCCACCAGCAGGTCGATCCCGGAGTTCGTCTCGGCCAGCAGCTCGCCGACCAGGAAGGCGTCACCCTCGTCGTCCTCGACCAGCAGCACGCGCAGCCGCTCCCCGGGGGGCAGGTTCGGGTTGCCACCCAGCCCTCCCTGCGGGTACGGCCACGACACGACGGAGGGACCGGTCATCCCGGTCCCCCGGGTCGGCCGGGTCACCGCCGCGACTGGCGGAAGATCGCTGGTGATGTCGGGCTCCTTCCGAGTGCCCTGCTGATCCTGTATTAGACAACGTTCGCACACAACACGACCGGGCACCCTCAGGTGGCATGGAGGATGATGTGCACCCCTGAACCACCCCCTCGCGAGGAGTCACCCGTGGGCGCACCCCCCAGCCCCGCCGCCGACCGCGCCCTCACCCGGCCACGTCGACGTGCCCTCGCCGCGCTGGCGGCACTCGTCGCGCTCGTCGCCGTCGGCGCGGGCGCCCTGCTCGATCTTCGCCCTCCGGCGCCCCGGCCGGCCGACACGCCGACCGGCGAGTTCAGCGCGGGGCGCGCGTACCCGCACGTGACGCAGGTCGCCGGGCGGCCGCACGTCGCGGGCAGCCCGGCCAACGACGAGGTCCGCGGCTACCTGGAAGGCGTACTGCGTGGCCTCGGGTTGGAGACGCAGGTGCAGGACACCGTCGCCGAGGAGGCCGGACAGCTCAGCGGCGCGGCCGGTGGTGCCACCCTGGCCCGGGTCCGCAACGTGGTGGCGCGGCTGCCCGGCACCGATCCCACCGGCACGGTGTTCCTGGTCGCGCACTACGACGCGGTGCAGACCGGGCCGGGCGGCAACGACGACGCCGCCGGGGTCGCGACCATCCTGGAAGTGGCCCGCGCGCTGTCCGGCGGCCCGGCACCCCGCAACGACGTCGTCTTCGTCCTCACCGACGCCGAGGAGGCGTGCCTCTGCGGGGCCTCGGCGTTCGCCTCCGAGCACCCGCTGGCCGCCGGCAAGGGAGTGGTGCTCAACCTGGAGGCACGGGGGCGTACCGGTCCGGTGATCATGTTCGAGACGTCGCCGGAGAACGCCCGCCTGGTCGAGGTTTTCGGCCGCGCCGCACCGCACCCGGTGGGCACCTCGTTCGCGGTGGAGGTGTACCGCGCCCTGCCCAACGACACCGACTTCACCGCCTTCCTCGACGAAGGGTTCCTCGGGCTCAACTCGGCGTACCTGGACGGCGGTGCGATCTACCACACGCCGCTGGACACCCCGGCCTCGATGGACCGGGCCAGCCTCCAGCACCACGGCGACAACACCCTGGGTCTCACCCGGGAGTTCGGGCGGATCGACTTCGGTGACCTGCGTGCCGACCACGACGCGACCTACTTCCCCGTCCCCGGTGGGCTGGCCCGCTACCCCGGTTGGCTGGTGCTGCCGTTGGCGCTGCTCGCGCTGAGCGGCGTGGTCGTGCTCGGCTGGCTGGCCCGGCGCCGGAACCGGGTCACCGCTGGCCGGCTGGCCGCCGGTTTCGGCCTGGCCCTGGTGCCGATCGTGGTGGCGCCAGTGGGCGCCCAGCTCCTCTGGGCGGCGATCCTCGCTCTCCGGCCGGGCTACGCCGAACTGCTCGACCCGTACCGGCCGACCTGGTACCGGCTGGCCGTGCTGTCGCTCGCCGCCGCCGTCGTGTTCGCCTGGTACGCGCTGACCCGACGCCGGATCGGCCCGGCCGCCCTGGCCATCGGCGGGCTCGGCTGGCTGGCGCTGCTCGGCGTGCTGCTCGCGTTCCTGGCACCCGGCGGGGCCTACCTGGCGACCCTGCCCGCCCTGGCCGGGGCGCTCGGCGGGCTGGTGGCGCTGGCCACCCGCATCGACGGCCCGGTACCGGTGATCGCGGTGACCGCCTCGGCGGCGGTCGCGGTGATCCTGCTGCTCCCCACAGTGGTACTGCTCTTCTCGGCGCTGGGCATGGCGATGGGTGGGGTCGCGGCGCTCTTCGCGGTACTGCTCGGTCTGGCCGCGCTGCCCGTGATCGACCTGCTGCACCCGCAGGCCGGCGGCCAGCGGGGCATGGTGGCGCTGCGGGCCCGCCGACTCGGTGGCCTGCCAGCCGGGGCCGCCGCGCTCGCCGCGGTGGTCCTCGCCGGGACCGGCATCGCCGTCGACCGGTTCGACGCCGCGCACCCCGCGCCCACCCACCTGATGTACGCGCTGGACGCCGGCACCGGCCAGGCCCGCTGGCTCAGCCACGAGAGCGAGCCACAGCCCTGGACCGACGAGTACGTCGACGGACCGGTCCAGGTCGCCGACGAGTTCCCCGGGATCGGCGGCGACGAGTTGCTCGGCGGCCCGGCACAGCCCGCCGACCTGCCCGCGCCCCGGTTGGACGTGCTGGCCGACACCACCAGCGGCAGTGAGCGCACGTTGACCCTTCGGCTCACCCCGCAACGCCAGGTACGCCTGACCACCCTGCACGTCGACACGTCCACCGCGACGGTGCGCGAAGCCCGGGTGGCGGGCCGGGCGGTGCCGGTGGAGGAACGCGACGGCCGCTGGGGGTTCGGGGTGGTCTTCCACGCCCCGCCGCCCGAGGGGATCGAGGTCACGCTGACCGTCACGCCGAAGGCGGACCGCATCGCGCTGCGCGCGATGGACGCCAGCGACGGCCTAGCAGCCCTCCCCGGCTTCCGCCCCCGCCCACCGGACGTCGGCGTCGCCGGCTCCCACACCTCCGAAATGCTCGCCGTAGCCCGCACCTACCCCCTCTGAGGCGGCTACTTCCAGCGGAAGTGGACGAAGAGGCGGCCGAAGTTCTTGGAGTCCTTCTCGACCCGGTGGTAGAGCTGCTTGACGTCCTTCTGGTCGAGGAAGCGCAGCACGCGCTTCTTGAGCTGGCCGGAGCCCTTGCCCGGGATGATCTCGACGAGAGTGGCCTTCTTGGCCACCGCCTCGTCCATGATCCCGCGCAGCGCCCGGTCGATGTCGTGGCCCTTGTTGAAGATGTCGTGCAGATCCAGCTTCAGCTTCATGCCACGTCCACCGCCCGATCGGCTCTCATGCGGCCATCGTAGGCACGCCGGGCGCGGGTCCGGCGATCCTGGGCACGCCGGCTGCCGGAACCCGGCAGACGTCGAGAGGGCAGCCCGGACGGGCTGCCCTCTCGATACGTGTCCGGGGTCAGCGGCCGTTGCCCACCCGGGTCTCGACCCGGCGCAGGGCCGCTGTGTAGTCGTCGTTCGACGAGTGCATGGCCGCCGCGATGCGCAGGTGACGCAGCGCGTCGGTGTAGCGGTTGAGCCGCTCCAGCGTCCGGCCCAGCACGTGGTGGGCGTAGTGGTCGCTGGGGTTGCGGTCGACCAGCTCCCGCAGTTGCTGCTCGGCCCGGCTGAGCTGGGCCGACTGGAAGTAGGCCCGGGCCAGCAACTGCCGCACGGCGGCGTTGTCCGGCTCCGCCTCGATGATCGGTTCGAGCAGGCGGGCCGCGCTGCTCGGGTCGCCCGCCTCGAAGAACAGGGTCGCCCGCCGGTACTCGGCCAGAAGATCCATGCCGCCACCCCCTCCGTTCGCACCACTGCTCCGACGCTGGCACAACACCGGCCGTACCGCGACTGTTCCCGGTCGCTTTCCCTGCCTGAGAGACGGTCTTCAGACGGTGGCGAGGTCCCAGGCGCGGACGCCGCCGACTATGCCGGCGCTGTTGGGGACCACCACCACGTCGTCACCCATCCGGGTGAGCTGTTCGGAGCGGATCCGTCGCGAGTTGCCGCCGCCCAGGTAGAGCCGGTCCCAGCGGAACACCGGGCGTAGGCCCTCCACCACCTGCCGGATCCGCCGGGACCAGAACGCGTCGCCCAGCCGCCGACGCTCCGGCTCACCCACGTACGTGTCGTAGGTGGTGCCCCAGCGCACCGGGGCGTGTGACAGTTCGAGGTGCGGGGCGAGCACCCCGCCGTCGAAGAGGGCGCTGCCCAGCCCGGTGCCGAGGGTCAGCACCAGTTCGCAGCCGGTGCCGGCGACCACCCCGGCACCGTGCACCTCGGCGTCGTTGAGGACCAGCGCGGGCAGGCCGAACGCGGCCGAGAGAGCGCTGCGGGCGTCGAACCCGGACCACTCGGCGAGCAGCGCCGGGTCGATCCGGCTGCGCGGGCCCGACCGGGTCACGTAGTGCGGGGTGGCCACCACCACGCCGTGCCGGATCATGCCGGGCATCCCCACCGTCACCCGCCCGGCCGCCGGCAGTCGGTTGCCGAGTTCCACAAGCGTCTGGACGAACAGGTCCGGCGGCAGGGGGTACGGCGTCGGCACCCGCATCGGCTGGGCCCGCATCGTGCCCGCGCCGTCGAGAACCGACGCCTTGATCCCGCCGCCCCCACAGTCGATCGCCAGAGTGGTCAACACGAATGTGAGTCTGCCTCGTCCCGGGGGTCGCCCGCGCGGTGACGGGTAGGCTCGGCTGCTTGTGAGCGCCACGCTGATCGTCAGGGACCTCGCCGCCGGGCACGGGGAACGAACCCTCTTCACCGGTCTGGACCTCGTGGTCGCGTCCGGCGACGTGGTCGGCCTGGTCGGGGCCAACGGAGCCGGCAAGTCGACGCTGCTGCGTACGCTCGCCGGTCTGTTGCCGGTCGAGGCCGGCAGCGTCACGGTGAGCCCGCCCGGCGCGAGCGTCGGGCACCTGCCCCAGGAGCCGGAGCGCCGCCCCGGGGAGACGGTGCGGGCGTTTCTGGCCCGCCGCACCGGCGTGACCGCTGCGCAGGCCGCCCTCGACGCGGCGACGGAAGCACTTACCGCCGGCCTGCCCGGCGCCGACGACGCGTACGCCGCCGCCCTGGAGAGCTGGCTCGGGCTCGGCGGGGCCGACCTGGACGAGCGGGCCGAGGCGGTGGCCGCCGAGCTGGGACTCTCCGTTGACCTCGATCAGGAGATGACAAGCCTCTCCGGTGGGCAGGCGGCCCGCGCCGGGCTGGCGTCGCTGCTGCTCAGCCGGTACGACATCTTCCTGCTCGACGAGCCGACGAACGATCTCGACCTGGCCGGCCTGGACCGGCTGGAGGAGTTCGTCACCGGGCTGCGCGCCGGCACGGTGCTGGTCAGCCACGACCGGGAGTTCCTGGCCCGCACGGTCACCTCGGTGCTGGAACTGGACGTGCACCAGCAGCAGGTCAACCACTTCGGTGGCGGCTACACGGCGTACCTGGAGGAGCGGGAGGTGGCCCGCCGCCAGGCGCGCGCCGACTACGAGGAGTACGCCGACACGCGGGCCGGGCTCCAGGCACGGGCGCGTACCCAGCGGGCCTGGATGGAGAAGGGCGTCCGCAACGCCCGACGCAAGGCCACCGACAACGACAAGATCGGCCGCAAGTTCCGGTCCGAGGCGTCCGAGAAGCAGGCGGCGAAGGCCCGGCAGACCGAGCGGCTGATCGAGCGCCTGGAGGTGGTGGAGGAGCCGCGCAAGGAGTGGGAGCTGCGGATGGAGATCGCCGCCGCGCCCCGCGCCGGCGCCGTCGTGGCCACTCTCCGCGATGCTGTGGTACGCCGGGGCGACTTCACCCTCGGCCCGGTGAACCTTCAGATCGACTGGGCGGACCGGGTGGCGGTCACCGGGGCGAACGGTTCCGGCAAGTCGACCCTGCTGGCGGCCCTGCTCGGCCGGTTGCCGCTGGACGCCGGCCAGGCCGCCCTCGGGCCTGGTGTGGTGGTCGGCGAGGTGGACCAGGCCCGGGGCCTGTTCCTCGGTGACGTGCCGCTGCTTGACGCCTTCCGGGCCGCGGTACCGGACATCTCCCCGGCGGACGTGCGTACGCTGCTGGCCAAGTTCGGCCTGCGCGCACAGCACGTGCTGCGACCGGCCGCGACGCTATCCCCGGGCGAACGCACCCGGGCCGCGTTGGCTCTGTTGCAGGGGCGCGGCGTGAACCTGCTGGTGCTGGACGAGCCGACGAACCACCTCGACCTGCCGGCGATCGAGCAGTTGGAGTCCGCCCTGGCCGGTTTTCCGGGCACGCTGCTGCTGGTGACCCATGACCGGCGGATGCTGGAGGCGGTACGCCTCGACCGGCGGTTGCGGGTGGACAGCGGGCGGATCACCGAGTTTTGATCCGGGCGGAATCCGGACGGCGGGGCGAGAATGACCCCATGCTCAGGTGGGAGTACGCCCTGCTGGTGCGGCGCCGCCAAGCCGCCGCCAACGACCTCGGCTTCGAGGTCAGTTTTTCCTGGTACGGCCCCGACGGCTCCATGATCGACGTCACGCCGTACGGCGACACCGCGCTGGCCCACCTCAACCGGGCCGGCGACCAGGGCTGGGAACTCGTCGCGATGAGCGAGGACCCGTCCCTGCCGGGGAACAACGAGTTGCACCGCTACCACCTGAAGCGGCCCAGGACGGCGGCCGCGCCACGGCAGCGGATGCGCACCGGACGTCCCCGGCGGCCACTCCCGCGCTGACCCGGCGCGAATTCAAGGAACAACCAACGCATACCGGTCAACTATCCGGGTAACGGGCGGGCCGGAGGTGGCCGGTATGGTCGCGTTGGCACACACTCCGCCCTCCGCCGAGCGGCTGCGGGCGGTCGACGGGTTCCTCACCGAGGCGTGGACGGACCAGGTCCGCCACGACGAGCGACTACGCCCGCTCGGCGTCGAGGTCCGCTTCGACCGGGGCGTCGCCCACCTGACCGGCGAGGTCGACGAGCCGGCCCAACTACGACTGGTACGGGAGCAGGTCGGCCGACTGGCCGGCGTCTTCGGTGTCTGGTGCCGGGTGCGGGTGGGTGGACGCGACCCGGTGGTGGTCGACCTGGGCTGCGGGGCCACCAAGCAGTGGCCGGGCAATCTCGGGCTCGACATTTTCCCCGCCCCCGGGGTGGACGCGGTCGCCGATCTGTCCGGCTCCCTGCCGCTGGCCGACGACTCGGTCGACGTGCTGTTCGCGGTGCACATCCTGGAACACCTGATCGACTTCCTGCCCCTGGTGGACGAGTGTCACCGGGTGCTCCGGCCGGGGGGCGTGCTGCACGTGATGAGCCCCTGGTGGGGTCATGTGAACGCGGTGGCCGACCCGACCCACGTGCGGCTGCTGGACGTGCAGACCGTCAAGGGCGTCTGCGTGATGCGACCGCCGGGCACCCCGCGCTGGTATCCACTGCACGCCGGCAGCGACGGTGCGTCGATCTTCGCCGACCTCACTCCGTTGGGACCGGACGACGACGGCCCCTCCGCCACCCACCTGGCCCGCTTCTTCGATTAGACCGCCCGCCTACCAGTGCCCTGGACACCACAGGTGTCCAGGGCATTCGTCTGTTTCGGCACAGGTCACCAATATTTCTCGCGGGTAACACCGGCAGGCCGCGCCATTGATCGACACTGATCGAACCCCGGTAACTCGCCGGTAACAAGTGGCTCCACCGCACACCCCCGCGGAGGTATCACCGTGCCCAGACGTCTCGCCACCATCCTCGCCTCCGGCGTACTCGCGCTGCTCACCGCCCTCGCCGTCGCCTCCCCCGCCACGGCCGCCGTCACTCCACAGCAGAAGCTGTCCGTCCTGTCCAGTTGGACCCAGACCAGCGCCAGCAGCTACAACGCCTGGAACTCCGCCCGGCAGAACCGGGCGCCCTGGGCCGAGTACAACTTCGACTGGTCCACCGACTACTGCTCGTCCAGCCCGGACAACCCGCTCGGGTTCAAGTTCAGCCTCTCCTGCGCCCGCCACGACTTCGGCTACCGCAACTACAAGGCGGTCGGCCAGTTCAGTGCCAACAAGCCGCGCCTCGACAGCGCCTTCTACGAGGATCTGAAGCGGTCCTGTGCCACCTACAACTCCGTCGTCCGGCCGGCCTGCCTGAGCCTGGCGTGGACCTACTACCAGGCGGTCGCCATCTTCGGATCGGTAGCCGCCGTCCAGCAGTCCGACATCGACCGGGCGGCTCGGATGAAGGCCGACGCCGAGCGCCGCGCTCGCGTCTGACCAGCACAGAGGGACGCCCGGCCGCGGTGCTGGCCGGGCGTCCGCCTGGTCAGGCGTGCTCGGTGTGACGATCGACGGTGCTGGGCTGGCGCGGCGCGGCGCGACCCGCCCCCGTCGCGAACCGCCCGGAGTCGGCAGCCAGATCGGGATGTTCGACACCGAGCGCCAGCGCGACCGCCTCGTCCAGCCCCAGCTCGGCCCCCTCGCCGTACGCCTCGTCGAAGGCGGCGTCGCCCAGCAGCCGCCGCAGCGCCGCCTGCCGCTCCGTCCAGTAACCCTCGTAGATGCCCGACGTCGACCGCAGGCCCGCCCGGGTCGCCTGGGCGGCACCGAAGAGCCGGGCCGCGGTCAGCGGCTGGTCACCGACGGCGCAGCGCACCGCGATGGCGTTCAACGTGTCGCAGGCCCGCCCGTGGAAGCCGTGATTCATTCGCGACCGGAGCGCCACCAGCAGATGCTCGTGCGCGGCCACCAGGTCGCCCCGAGCCAACGCGACCATGCCGAGCAGCATGTCCACCGAGCGTCGCCCCCGGTCGACCGGCCGGGACGCCTCCACCGGCCGGGCCGCACCGAGCAGTTCCGCCGCCTCGTCCAGCGCACCCCGCCGCCACAGCAGCTCGGCCAACCGGAACACGGCGAACAACGCCTCCGACTCGACGCCTTGTCCCTGCGCCCAGTCGATGACCTCCCGGCAGACCCGCTCCGCCTCGGCGAACTGCCCCATGTCGACGAGCGGGGCGGCGCGACCGGCGAGCACCCGGGCCAGCAGACCCGCGTCCGCGGCCTGACGGGCGGCCGCCTCGGCCCGCTGTGAGAAGCGCAGCTCCTCGCCGAACTCACCGTCGCCCCCGGCGTGCAGCGAGTGCATGTGGTAGGCCGCCGCCAGTTCGTCCTCCGGGATCGGCTCGCCGGTCTCGGCAAGTCGCCCGTACAACCGGAACAGCCAGAGCCGCCCCTCCCGGGCCAGTCCGCGCTCGCGCCACCACTGGTCCAGCCCGCCGGCCAGGCGGAGACCAGCCCGGGCGCTACCACCTGTGGCACACCAGCGCAGCGCGGCGCGCAGCTCCCCGGCGAGTGGATCCAGCGCGTACAGCGAGAGCGTCACAGGTTGCCCGTCCGGGCCGAGGTGCGCCCGTTCCAGGGCGTGCGCCGACCAGGCCACGTGCCGGTCACGGGCAGCCTGCTCCTCGCCGGCTTCGGCGAGCCGGCGCGCCGCGTAGGCCCGGATCGGGTCGAGCATCCGGTACGTGCAGCCGGCCGCGTGCGGCTCCGCCAGCACCATGGACTTGTCGACAAGCACCGACAGCGGGTCGAGCGGGTCGTCGTCGAGCAGCCACTCCACAGTCGGCAGGTCGACCGGGCCGGCGAAGACCGCCAACCAGCGCAGCAGACGCGCGGCACGCGGCCCGAGCGTCCGGTAGGACCAGGTCACCGTCGCCTGCATGGTCAGGTGCCGTTCGACAGCCGAGCGGGCCACCGCCCGGGTGGCCGGGGTCGAGGGGCTGACGCCGGCAGCCGCCGCGGCCAGGTCGACGGTGTCCCGCTGGTTGCCGGCGTTACCCCGGTCGGCTGGTGGCGGCAGTGGATCCTCGCGGCCGGCGTCGAGCGTGCCGAGCACGTCGTCGAGACGCTCGGCGAGCTGGCCCACCGAGAGCACCCGTAGCCGGGCCGCGGCCAACTCGATGGCCAACGGCAACCCGTCGAGTCTTCGCACCACCCGCCGTACGTCGGCCGACTCGGACGGGTCGGGCTGCCGCCCGCCCCGGGCCGCCGCCGTACGGTCCAACAGCAGGGCCACCGCATCGCTCTCGGTGCCGTCGGGCGCCGGGTCGACGGAGAGCGGCGGGATCCGCCACACCACCTCGCCCGGCAGCGCCAGCGGTTCCCGGGTCGTCGCCAGCACCCGCACGCCACCGCCGCCCGCCAGCAGCCGGGACACCGCCTCGGCGCAGGACGCCGGCTGGGCGTCGCAGGTGTCGAGCACGATCAGCATCCGGCGGGGCGCGGCGTACTCCACAAGCGTGTCGACCATCGGGCGACCCGGCTCCGGACGCAGCCCGAGCACGGCGGCGACCGCGAACGCGACCAGGCCGGGGTCGGTGACCGCGGCGATGTCGACGAACCAGACCCCGTCCGGGTACTCGTCCACCAGGTCGGTGGCGAACTCGACGGCCAGCCGGGTCTTGCCGCTGCCACCCGCGCCGAGCACGGTGACCAGCCGATGCCGGGCCACGAGCCGCCTCAGCTCGGCGCGTTCGGTCTGCCGACCGACGAACGTGGTGACCTGGATCGGCAGATTGTGCGCCACCGCGTCGGCGGTACGCGGTCGCGGAAACTGCCGCTCCAGGCCGGGCGCGACGAGCTGGAAGAGCCGCTCCCGGTCGTCGAAGCCGCGCAACCGGTGCAGCCCGAGGTCGAGCAGGGAGGCACCGCTCGGCAGTGGATCGGCCCGCCGTGCCGTGGCACCCGAGCAGAGGATCTGCCCGCCGTGCGCGGCGGCGGCGACCCGGGCCGCCCGGTGCACCTCTGGGCTGGCGTACTCGCCGTCCCGTGGCTCCGCCCAGCCGGTGTGCAGTCCCATCCGGACCCGGGGGGCCGCCTCGGGGGTCGGCCAGTCGTGTTCACCGAGGGCCCGCTGCGCGGTCAGACAGGCGGTCAACGCCGCCCCGGCATCGTCGAAGGCCAGAAAGAACGAGTCGCCCTCGGTCAGCAGCTCCGCGCCCTCGGTCGCCGCGATCGTCAGGCGTAGCAGCCGCCGATGTTCGGCCAGCACCGGTCGGTAGCCGGACCCGAGCAGCTGCGCCAACCGGGTGGAGCCCTCGATGTCGGTGAAGACGAATGTCACCCAGCCGGTCGGGAGGTGGATCCGTGGCGGCATGCGTGGAACCTCCCCCCTGGTCTCGGCACCATACTTCCCGAGACCAGATCATCACGCATCGTGAGAACGGCCGGCCGAGACTCCGACCCAAGGTGCCATCGGACCCTGCGTCCGGGCAAGGCCGGCATCACCCGTACCACCCATCCACGAACCGTGCCGGCGTGATCAGCAGCCGCAGCCGCCACCACAGCAGCCGCCGCCGGCGGGCGCGGGCGAGGCACCGGACCCGCCACCACCACGACCGGTCACCGCGACCGTGGAGAGCAGTTTCACCGTGTCGGCGTGCCCCTGCGGGCAGGGCGCCGGCTCACCGGACCGCGCCATCGGACGGTTGACCTCGAAGGTGTCGCCGCAGGCGCGACAACGGAACTCGTACCGGGGCATGCCATCAGCCTACGACCGGACCTGACGTCGACGGAGACATGGGTGATACTCGACGGGTGGCAGACGGCGAAGAGCGCACGACCCTTCGGCCCCTCCGACCGGCCACGCCGCGCGCCGGCTCCGGCGCCGACCCGGACGGGCCGGCGACCGGGCTGCCCCGGCCCCGCCGGCCCTGGCTGGGGCCCGGCAGACCGGTCGACGAAGCGGCTCCGGACGCACCGATCACCGAGTCGGTTCCCGCCGAGCCCGCCGACAAGGCCCCGAATGATGCCGCCGGCCGGGTCACCGCCACCGATACCGCTGTGGACGGCGCCGCGACCGGGCCGGATGACACTTCCGGTGCCGGGTCGACGCCGAAGACCACTGTCGAGGGGTCCACTCCGGAATCCGGTCCGCCGGCAACCCGGCGTCGCCGGGTGCGCTTCGCACACGCCGTACGTCTGCCGGGACCCCGCGCCGCGGCTCGGGCGACCCGTGACTGGTCACGCCGGCCCAGCGGTCGGCTGACCCTGCCCGGCGTGTTCCTGCTCGCCCTGGTCGCCGCGACCGCCACGGCCGGCGCGCTGCTGGTGCCCGCGACCCTCGGCGCCCCGCGTCCGGTGGCGGTGGACGCCACCGCCGACGCGCCCGACGCGTTGCCCAGCGACCTGCCGCCGTCCGGTGCGGTACCGCCACCGGGGCAGTTCCCGCCACCCACCGCGACCCTCCCGCCGGGCGCGACCCCGCCGGGCAGCACCGTTCCCGCCGGTGGACGCCCGTCCGACGCCCTGGCCGGCTGGGCCCGCGACACGGGTGCCAAGGTCGGCATCGACCCGATCGCCATGCAGGCGTACGGGTACGCCGAGCTGGTGCTCGCCGAAACCGATCGCAGCTGCGGCCTGAGCTGGACCACGTTGGCCGCTATCGGTCTGGTCGAGTCCCGCCACGGCCAGGCCAACAACGCCCAGCTCGGTGCGGACGGCCGAGCGGTCCCCGAGATCATCGGTCTGCCGTTGGACGGCCAGGGCGGCCGGATGCGGATCGCCGACACCGACCGGGGTGAGCTGGACCGCGACACCACCTACGACCGGGCGATCGGGCCGATGCAGTTCATCCCGACCACCTGGCAGGAGATCGGCGCCGACGCGGACAACGATGGCCGCAAGGACCCGCACAACATCCACGACGCCGCGCTCGCCGCCGGCATGTACCTGTGCAAGGGCGGCCGGAACCTCACCATTCCGGGTGACTGGTGGAACGCGATCCTGTCGTACAACGATGTCCGAAGGTACGCCCAGGACGTCTTCGACGCCGCCAACCGGTACGGACAGGCCAGTCGCACGTGAAGTGATCGTCCGCATACATTGGAGAACTGGACACTTCCCCCCGGCTGCGGTTAACGGCAAGCTAGACGGGTGATGGTGCGCGAGTGGGACCCCAGGACCGCGTCGTCCGCCGAGATCGCGTCGCTGCTGGACACGCTGAACGCGGTCCTGGCGGCCGATCTCCCGCAGGATCCGCCGTGGCGGGAGAGTTCCCTGCGGGAGTACCTCGCCGAGGTGATGCCGGGCGAACGAAGGATCTCCTGGATCGCCCAGGAGGATCCGGACGTCGACGGCAGCCCCGGTGCCATTCTCGGCCAGGTGCACGTGTTGCTGCTGGGCAACATCGGCGTGCTGGAGGTCCTGGTCCACCCGTCCGTGCGGCGCAGCGGTCTGGGCCGTGATCTGGTCCTGCGCGCGGCTCGCCGCGTCTACCAGGAGGGCTTCGAGTCGATCGGGGTGGAGGTGGTCGGCGACACTCCCGCCGTCGCCTTCTACGAATCGCTCGGCTTCACCCGGGAGTACGTCGAGACCCGCAGCGTCCTCGATCTCGCCGGCGTCGACTGGGCCGAGTTGGCGGAGATGTCCACAGGTGTCGGCGCGGGCTACCGCGTCCAGTTCCATCCCGGTGGCCCGCCGGACGAGCTGATCGACGCGTACGCGCGGGCCAAGGCCGAGGTCCGGGACATCGAGGACGGCGAGCTCCGACCCAGCTCGTACGATCCGCAGCGGCTCCGGGACAGCCTCGACTGCCTGCACCGGCGGGGCATGAAGCCGTACATCGTGCTCGCCCTGCACGAGCAGACCGGCGAGGTGGCCGGCCTGACCGAGGTGGTCGTGCCGGCTCAGCATCCGACCCGCGCCGACCAGTACGACACGATCGTGGTGCAGGACCACCGGGGCTACGGCATCGACCGGGCGATCAAGGCCCGGATGCTGCTGGAGCTGCGCTCGGCCGAGCCGCAGCTGACCGAGGTGCAGACCTGGAACGCCCAGGCCAACGAGGCCATGCTCAAGGTCAACGCCGAGCTGGGCTACCGCACCGACCGGGACTGGTGCGAATACAGCGTCGACGTAGCCGAGCTGGTCCACCGCCTCGACGCGACGCGCTGACCTGTCGACTCCCGGCCGTCAGTCCTGGTACCAGGTGCGCGGGTCCGGCGGCGGGGGCACGTTCCGGTACTTGGCCACCCGCACCTCCCACTGGCTGCGGCGCCGCCGCGCCTCCCGGTCGGCTCGGGAACGGTGGTAGGTCTCCGGGGGTCGGGCCAGACCGTAGATGTCCGCCCACCATTCGCCCGGTTCCGGATCGAGAATGGTGTTCAGGTGCGCCGGGTAGCGACGCTCCGCGCCGTCCCGGGTGTCGTCCCAGACTTCCATCGGCAGCACGACCCGCCCGTCCTGATCGACGGCCACGAGGTAGAGCCCGGCCGCACCCAGCAGCCGCTCCAGCACGGCCAGGCTCGGTGTCAAACTGCCCGCCTCGACGCGCGCGACGGTCGACGGGGCGACCTTGGCGAACCGGGCCATCCGCAGCTGGCTGAGCCCGACGATCCGCCGGGCGCGCCGCACCAGACCGGCGATGGGAAAGGGACCGACCGTGGGGCCGAGGTCCGGCGGCTCGAAGACGGAAGGCATGCACCGACCTTGCCGCCGCCGAAAACCCCTGTGGAAAAGCCTGTGGATAACCCGCCCTCGCCACACAGCCCGCGTCATCCCCGCCCCGGGGTCGCCGGAAGAGCCGCTCCCGGCCGAGCCGACGGCTGCGGAGGCGACGACCGACCCACTACCGTAAGTAACAATCACTTGGAGTGACGGCGGCGGCCGTTCCCTCAGCTCCAACCAACAACACCTCCGCGCCTTTGCTCTGCTTCAATCCACGCAAAGGGCTGTGACCAGCGATGGCTCAGGGCGCGGCGACGCCGCTATCGCGCCTACAACTACCCTCCGCGAGCTGTGCGTGGGTTGAAGCAGAGCAAAGGATGTGCGGGGTAGATCGGCGGGGGTAACAGAAAGTACTCAGGGTTACGGCTGGCCGGGCGCGCTCCGACCGGCTGTGGCCGGAGGGCGCTCGGACGAAGCCGGTCTGCCATCGCCGTGGGGGGTGCTGCGCGAACCAGCCAGCCGCCAGCCGGCAGCATCATGGCGTGCGCTGCGGTCGGCCAGTCAGTAACGCTGGCGGAGCAGTTGGGCGGCCTCGACTGCCCAGTAGGTGAGGATGATCTGGGCGCCGGCGCGGCGGATGGAGGTGAGGGTCTCC
The DNA here is from genome assembly GCF_040660295.1 of Micromonospora sp. NPDC049891. Lineage (NCBI taxonomy): Bacteria > Bacillati > Actinomycetota > Actinomycetes > Micromonosporales > Micromonosporaceae > Micromonospora > Micromonospora sp. NPDC049891. Next base: position 193,942 of record NZ_JBFAML010000008.1, on the reverse strand, counting down.
AGCATCATCCGCTCCCGGTCGATCCAGCCGTTCGCGGCGGCCGCCTCGACAGTCGCGTACTCGCCGGAGACCTGGTAGGCCGCCACGGGGACGTCCACGGCGGCGCGGACCGCCGCCACCACGTCGAGGTACGGCAGTGCCGGCTTGACCATCACCATGTCGGCACCCTCGGCGACGTCCAGCGCGACCTCGCGCAGCGACTCGCGTAGGTTCGCCGGATCCTGCTGGTAGGCCCGCCGGTCCCCCTCCAGCGCCGACTCCACCGCGTCACGGAAGGGGCCGAAGAAGGCCGAGGCGTACTTCACGGCGTACGCGAGCACGGCCACGTCGGTGTGACCGGCCGCGTCCAGTGCCTGGCGTACCACCCCGACCTGGCCGTCCATCATCCCGGACGGACCGACCACCCCGACCCCGGCGGCGGCCTGGGCCACCGCCATCTCGGCGTACGCGGCGAGGGTGGCGTCGTTGTCGACCTCACCCGCCGGGGTGAGCAGCCCGCAGTGACCGTGCGAGGTGAACTCGTCCAGGCAGAGGTCGCTCATCACCACGGTGGCGTCGCCCACCTCGGCGACCACGTCACGGATCGCCACGTTCAGAATCCCGTTCGGGTCGATGCCGCCGGAGCCGTACTCGTCGCGCGACGCCGGCACCCCGAACAGCATGATTCCGCCGACGCCGGCCTGCACCGCCTCCACCGCCGCCTTGCGCAACGAATCGCGCGAGTGCTGAAGCACACCCGGCAGCGAGGAGATGGCGCGTGGCTCGGTCAGCCCCTCCTTGACGAACATCGGCACGACCAGCTCGGCCGGGTCGACGCGGGTTTCGGAGACCAGCCGACGCATCGCCGCGGTGCGGCGCAGCCGACGGGGCCGAATCTCTGGGTACGGCATGAACCCTCCCTGACGACCAGCCGGAGCCGGATCGGCTACCGGAACCTCAGCGCGGTCGGCCCCTGGACCTTCGAACCACGGCGCTGCTTCGCCGGCATCGCGGCGAGCTTCTCCCGCAGCTCGACGGCGTAGCCGGCGAGCGCCTCCACCAGATCGGGCACCGACGCGTGCGGCGGCTGGACGTCGACCCGCAGGCCGAACTCCGTCGCGGTCTCCGCAGTCTTGGGCCCGATGACAGCGACAACGGTACGCGTGTGCGGCTTGCCGGCGATGCCGACCAGGTTCCGGACCGTGGAGGACGAGGTGAACAGCACCGCGTCGAACCCGCCCGACTTGATCGCGTCCCGGATCTCGGCGGGCGGCGGGGCGGCCCGGACCGTCCGGTACGCGGTCACGTCGTCGACCTCCCAGCCGCGCTCGGTGAGCCCGGCGGCGAGCGTCTCGGTGGCGATGTCGGCCCGCGGCAGCAGCACCCGGCCGACCGGGTCGAGCACCTCGTCGTGCGGCGAGAACTCGGCCAACAGGCCCTCGGAGGACTGCTCACCGGAGGGAATCAGCTCCGGCTGGATGCCGAAGGCGCGGACCGCGTCGGCTGTCGCGTCGCCGATACAGGCGATCTTGACGCCACCGAAGTGCCGGGCGTCCAGACCGTGCTCGGCGAACTTCTCCCAGACCGCCCGTACCGCGTTGACCGACGTGAAGATCACCCAGGCGTACCTGCCGTCGACAAGCCCCTTGACCGCCCGCTCCATCTGGGCCGGGGTACGCGGTGGCTCCACCGCGATGGTCGGCACCTCGCAGGGGATCGCCCCGTACGCCCGCAGCCGGGCACTCATCGCGCCGGCCTGCTCCTTGGTGCGGGGCACCAGCACCTTCCAGCCGTACAGCGGACGGTTCTCCCACCAGCTGAGCTTGTCCCGCTGGCCCACACCGTCGCCGACGGTCAGCACGACCCGGCCGGTGAAGCCGAGTGCCGCCGCCACGAAGGAGTCCACGGTCGACGTGGTGGTGTACTGCGTCTCCCCGGTGCCGTCGCCGGTCACCCCGACGTCGGTGGTGCCGTCCACGCCGGCGGCGAGCAGCCCGTCCCGGATCGCGGCCAGGTCACCGGCGTCGACCGCGAGCGCGAGCGAGCCGCGTTGCACGGCCGCCGCCAGCGCGTCGAAGTCCAGGTTGCTGACGTCCTCGACGTCGGCGGCGGTGCGTACGCCCGGCAGCGGCACGCCGGCGTAGGTGGCCACCCCTTCGGCCTGGCCGACCCCGGGAACCACCTCGAAGTGCGCGGCGGTTCGCGCCACCGCCTGCACCTCCTTGACCACCGAGTCGTGACCGAACGGGTCGCCGGCCACCAGGTGCACCGCGTTCTGCCCGGAACGGGCCGCCGAGATCAGGATCTTGGCCACGTCGCCCGGCGCGCCCTCGGCCGGGGTGAACTGGGCGTCGGACCTGGCCTCGACCCGGACGGCGTCGAGCAGCGACTCGGGGACTCCCCGGTCGTACACCACCTGGTCGGCGTCGACCAGGGCGTCGTGCGCCCGGCGGGTCAGCAGGCCCGGGTCGCCGGGTCCTGCCCCGACGAACGCGATGCGGCCTACGGGCTTACGGGTGCGGGTCATTCTGTGCTCCCAAATTGCTGGGTCCCCGGGCCGTCGTGTCCTTGCGGGCCGAGGATCGAGTCGGCGCCGAGGTCGAGGAGTTCGGCGGCGAGTGCCTTACCGATCTCCGCCGCATCGGCGGGCGTTCCGGTGCGGGACAGCCGGATCTCGCGGGTGCCGTCCGGGCTGATCACCGCCCCGCGCAGGTAGATCTCTTCAACAACGTCACCCTCGACACCTGAGCCGGTTGGCTCGCCTTCGGCGACGACGGCGTATGCGGCGACCGGTGCGGAGCATCCGGCCTCCAGGGTGGCCAGCATCGCCCGCTCCGCGGTGACCGCGGCGCGTGACGGTGCGTGGTCGAGCGTCGCGAGCAGCTCGACCAGGTCGGTGTCGTCGGCCCGGCACTCCACCGCCAGGGCCCCCTGAGCGGGAGCCGGCAGCATCAGCATCGGGTCGAGCGTCTCGGTGACGGCGTCGGCGCGGTCGATGCGGGCCAGGCCCGCCCGGGCCAGGACGACGGCGTCCAGGTCGGCCTCCGGGCCGAGCACCCGGGCCAGCCGGGTGTCGATGTTGCCCCGGATCGGGGTGACCGACAGTGGCATGCCCAACGCGTGCAGCTGGGCGATCCGGCGCAACGCGCCGGTGCCGACCACCGCGCCGGGATCGAGTTCGGCAAGCGTCCTGCCGTCGCGGGCGACGAGCGCGTCGCGCGGATCCTGGCGCGGCGGCACCGCGGCGATGTGCAGCCCCGCCGCGGTCGCGGTGGGCAGGTCCTTGTACGAGTGGACCGCGAAGTCGATCGTCCCGGCCACCAGGGCGTCACGCAGCGCGGAGACGAACACGCCGACGCCGAGGCGGTGCACCGGCGCGTTGGACCGGTCGCCGGCGGTGACCACCTCGACCAGCTCGACGGGGCGTCCGGTTCGGGCGGTCAGCGCTTCGGCGACGTGCCCGGACTGGGCCATCGCCAGCTTGCTGCCCCGGGTACCGAGGCGCAGCGGGGCCTCGTTCATCGCTCGCCTCCTGCGGGTGGGGTGATGTCGGGCACGGTGTCCACCGGCGAGGTCTGCGGGACCTGGAGATCGAACAGCTCACGCAGCAGGGCAGCGTACTGGTCACCGCCGGGTTCGGCGGCGAGCTGGCGGACCCGGACGGTCGGCTGGTGCAGCAGTCGTTGGACCACCCGGTGCACGGTGCGGGCGACCTCGGCGCGCTGGTCGTCGCTGAGGTCGGGACGGCGCTGGGCGAGCCGGCGCAGCTCGGCGGTGACCACGTCGTCGGCCCGGCCGCGCAGGGCGGCGACGGTCGGCGCCACGTCGGCACCACGCAGCCAACTGAGGAAGGACTCGACCTCGCCGGCCACGATCCGTTCGACGGCGGCGGCGTCAGCGGCGACCGGACCGTCGGCGAGCAACGCCGCCATCCGGTCGATGTCGATCACCTCGACGCCGGGTAGTTCGGCGACGCCGGGGCCGACGTCTCGCGGTACCGCGAGGTCGAGCAGGACCAGCGGGCCACGCCCGGGGTCCCGGCCGGCGGCCGCCGCGGCGACCACCTCGCGGGTGAGGACCGGCTCCGGAGAGGCGGTGGCGGCCACCACGATGTCCACCGTGGAGAGGGTGTCGGCCAGTTCGGCCATCGGCCGCGCACCGGCGCCGTACGACTCAGCCAGCCGGACGGCCCGGTCCGTGCTCCGGTTCGTCACGGTCAGCGGCCCGGCACCGAGCCGGGAGAGCGTCGCCACGCCCAGTGAGCCCATCGCCCCGGCCCCGACGATCAGCGCGGGACGACCGGTCAGGTCGTCGTCGAGGTGACCGGCGGCGAGGCCCAGCGCGGCGGTGACCACGCTCTGGCCGGCACGGTCGATGCCGGTCTCCGAGTGCGCCCGCTTGCCCACCCGCAGCGCCTGCTGCATCAGCTCGTGCAGCAGGCGTCCGGCGGTGTCCGCAGCACTGGCCCAGTGGTAGGCGTCGCGCAACTGCCCGAGAATCTGCGCCTCGCCGATCACCATCGAGTCGAGGCCGGCGGCCACTCGGAAGACGTGATCCACCGCCGCCGAGTCGAAGTGCACGTAGAGGTTGTTGGCCAGCGCGGCCGGCTGACAGCCCGCCTGCTCGGCGAGGACGGCGCAGATGTCGCCGAGGCCGCCGTGGAAGCCGGACACCGCCGCGTAGACCTCCACCCGGTTGCAGGTGGAGACGAGGACGGCCTCGCTCACGTACGGCTGCGCGACCAGGCGCCCCAGGGTGCGGTCGAGCCCGCTGGGTGACACCGCGAGCCGTTCCAGGGTGGCGACCGGTGCGGTGCGGTAGGACGCGCCCACGACGAGGAGTTTCACGTGCCGATCGCCTCCTGGCTCTCGGTGACCGCGAGACCACCTGGCAGGGCGGTGAGGGCGGACCCACCGGCGGCGGGGAGCGCGGTCAGGGATGCCTTGCGGTGCTCGTGGAACGACAGGATCTGCAACTCGATGGCGAGGTCGACCTTGCGCACGTCGACCCCCTCGGGAACCGAGAGTACGCACGGGGCGAAATTCAGGATGCTCGTCACGCCGACGGCGACCAACTGGTCCGCCACCCGTTGTGCGGCGGCGGCCGGGGTGGCGATGACCCCGATCGCGATGGATTCCTCGGCGGCCACCCGGGGCAGTTCGTCGATGTGCTGTACGACCAGGTCGTTGATCTCCTCGCCGACCCGCTCCTGGTCCGCGTCGAAGAGCGCGGCGATCCGGAAACCGCGGCTGGCGAAACCGTCGTAGCCGGCCAGGGCGTGACCGAGGTTACCCACTCCGACCAGGGCGACGGCTCGGCGCTGGGTGAGCCCGAGCACGTACTCGATCTGATCGATCAGCAGCCCGACGTCGTAGCCGACGCCCCGGGTGCCGTACGAGCCGAGCTGGGACAGGTCCTTGCGGAGCTTTGCCGAGTTCACTCCGGCGGCGTTGGCCAGCCCTTCGCTGGAAACCGTCTCGTGACCGGTTTCCGCGAGATTGTGCAGGGCACGGAGGTATTCGGGGAGCCGGGCCACCGTCGCCTCGGGCAGGTCCGGGAGCGCCGGTACGGCACCGGCGCGACCGGGCGCGCCAGGGTGACGGTGCTGACTCATGAGACTCCGTGCGGTGCGATCCTCGACCAACTCCACCGGTCGGCCGTTTCGGGACTCCCACTGGCGACCGATGTTGCCGGCTGTGCTAGCAGGGCGCGTCGGAATTACAGAGTAGGCGCTTGTGAAGACGTGCACAAATCGCGATCTTGCTGGCACGGCCCGCGCCCCCACCGGCCCCTCCATCCCACAAGATCGATCACCACCTCGCCGTAAGCACCCGCGCGATTATCCCTCAATCCCGACTTCTCTGACCAATCCCACACCGCCCCCGACCCCATTCCAATTGGTCGATCATGGAGTTATCGCCCCGACACGCCGATTTTGAGGGCGACAACTTCATGATCGACGGGGTGGATCGGCGAAAGTGGTGGCGAGGGTCACGGCCTCGGTGAGGGTGTCGGCGACCGGGTGGCCGGAGGCGAGCAGGCGGGAACGGTCGGTGAAACCGCCGGTGTAGAGGACGGCCCGGGCACCGACGGAAAGGGCCGCGTCGGCATCGTCGAGCGAGTCGCCGATCAGCACCACCGACCGACCGTCGACGCCCAGCGCGTCGAGGTGCCGCGCCAGTGACTCCGCCTTACGGTCGCCGCCGACCTGCGCCCGTAGCCCGTCGACGCGGGCGAACCGGGCGCTCAGGCCGTACGTCTCGACGGTGGGCACCAGTTCGTCGTGGAACCACATCGACAACAGGGACTGGCTGCCGGACCAGGCCGCCATCGCGTCCACGGCGTCGTGTGCCAGCTCACACGTGGTCAGGCCGACCCGGTAAGCGTCGTGAAAGATCTTGTCCAGCCGCCCGAAGGCGTCGTCGTCCACCGCCCGGCCGAGCACCTCCGCGTAGTAGTCGGCGATCGGCCGGCGGAACCGGACCCGGTGCTCGTCGGGGGTGACGCTCGGCCCACCCTCACTGGCGAACACCGCGTTGGTGCAGGCCACCACCAGGCTGAGATCGTTGAGCAGGGTGCCGTTCCAGTCCCACACCAGATGAGGGCTCGCAGGGGTCATCGCCGCACCCTATCCGGCAGCCCCGGTGGCGTGGAGACCTCAGAGCTGCGGGGTGGTCAGGTCCCGCAGCAGCCGCTCCTCCTCGACCCGCCAGTACCCGTGTTCCCGGCCGTCGAGCAGCACCACCGGCAGCCGGTCACCGTACTCACGTTCCATCTCCACGTCACCGCTGACATCCCGTTCGGTCCACCGGTCACCGGTGACCGCGACCACCCGGTCGAGCGCCGCCTTGGCGTCCTCGCAGAGGTGGCAGCCGGGGCGGGTGATCAGGGTCAGGCGGGGCTCACGCATCGGTCTCCTCCGTCGTGCCGAGCACGGTCTTGCGCACCTTCCCGATCACCGAGCGCGGCAGCACGTCGACGAACTCGACCTCGGTCGGGCACTTGAATCTGGCCAGATTACGCGTGCAGTGGGCGATCAGCTCGGTACCGGCCACCTCGGCCTGTGGCACCACGTACGCCCGGACAGTCTCCCCGGTCCTCGGGTGCGGCACGCCCACTACCGCCGACTCCACCACCGCCGGATGTGCCGACAACACCAGTTCCACCTCGTGCGGGTACACGTTGAAGCCGTTGACCAGGATCAGCTCGCCGAGCCGGTCGACCAGGAAGAGATCGCCGTCGGCGTCGGCGTACGCCACGTCACCGGTGGCCCACCACCCGTCGGCGTCCGGCCCACCCGCGCCGTCCGGCCAGTACCCGGAGAAGAGGTTCGCGCCGCGCACCACGAGCTGACCCGGATCGGTGCCCGAGGCGGGGTCGGTGAGGTCCATCTCGTCCGGGTCGTCGTCGGGCGCGGCGACTCCGTCGCGCCACAGCTCCGTACCGTCCGCCCCGACCAGCCGCACCTGGATCCCGGGCAGGGGACGACCGATCGATCCGGGCCTGGGCTCACCGGCGACCAGGGTCGAGGTGAGCACCGGGGCGGTCTCGGTCAGGCCGTACCCGACGTGCACCGGGCGACCGGTTGCCTCGGTGAACCGCGCCGCGTCGGCCGGCTCCAGTGGCGCCGCGCCGCAGACCACGATCCGCACCGCCGCCATCGCCGCGGCAAGGCTGTCGGCGTCCGCCCGGGACCAGGTCTGCACCATCGACGGTACGCCCACCAGCACGCTCACCCGGTGTCGGGCGATCTCGGCCAGCGCCGCGTCGGAGCCCGAATCGTCGACGAGCACCCCGGTGGCACCATTGTGGATCACCGCGCCCAACCCGGCGTTCAACCCGTAGGCGTGGAACAGCGGCAGGGCCAGCAGCACCGTGTCGTCAGGGCCGACCACCGGGGGTTCGATCCGGGCGACCTGTTCGTGGTTGGCCGCCAACGCCCCGTGCGAGAGCATCGCCCCCTTCGGCCAGCCCGAGGTGCCCGAGGTGTAGAGCAGGACCGCCAGGTCGTCGGCAGCCCGGGTCGGAAACGTCCGGTCGCCGCCGGCCGTGGGCGCGTCGGTGTACACCGCGACAAGCGCGGGCAGTTCCAGCTCCGCCACCAGATCCCGGATCCGCTCGGTACCGATCAGCACCGACGCACCCGAGTCCGCCAGGACGTGCCGCAGCTCGCGCGCGGTGAAGCCGGGATTCACCGGTACCGCCGTCAAACCGGCCCGCAGCGCACCGAGCAGGCTGATCACGAACTCCGGCACGTTGGGCAGCGCCACGGCGACCCGCGCACCCGGCTGGGTCGCGTCGCCCCCCGGCACCGCGTCGGTCAGTGCCCGGGCCACCCCGCTCACCGCCTCGTCCAGTTCGGACCAGGTGATCGTCCGGTCCTGCCAGTGCAGTGCGGGCTTGCCGGCGTGCAGCTCCGCGGCGTGGCGGAGGCGATCGGCGAGGTTGGGACCGGCGACTGAGTCAGGATCCTGCACGGTGGCTGAGTCTGGCACAGCCCGATCCGCACGGCCATGCCCGCGAACCACGGGTCGCCGTCGTCCGCCTCGCTCGGGTGAACGCGTCAACCGTCCAGGAGGGTACGGCGAGTCCCGTCGACGGAACCTGACGACATCACCGACGGTGCGGAACGAGTGCGACGGCAACGCACCGCAGGCGTCCGGCCAGCGCCCGGCACCGCCCCCGACCGGGCCGGGACGCCCGCTGCCGATCCCGCCCCTCACCAGCACTAACAGCGTCTCTACTGCGGATCAGCCGGACCGCCGGTTGTCAACCACACCCGACGGACAACCGGTCCGCCAGGTCTGCGACACGTCGGGAAATACTTCGGCCCTGTGTAACGGACTTGCCACACGCGGGTGACGTTGGCCCTATCATCACTCGGGTCGGCTCACCCCATTTGCCGTGAGTCGACACCCCTCAGCCCGAGGAGGCCCCCGTGCCGTTGAGCGCATTGGACCAGCACCTCAAGGGGATCTGCCGCCCGCCGGCACACCCCGGAGCCACCCTGCCCGACGGGGCAACGACCGGTCGACCGGTGGTTGCCGGCCCGGCGGCCACCGGCGGAACGGAGGCGGCGCGATGACCGCCTTCGGCTTCGCCGAGCGTCCGGTCGGCCTGACCGGTCCGGCCGCCCGCACTCCGATTAACGAACGCGGCGGCGCCCACGGCGTGCCGGACGCGTCGGCCAACCTCGCTGTCCGGGGCGACGGCACCGCGCGCCGGGTGGGCAGCCGACCTCATCAGAACGAGCCGCCGCATCGACCACCCGTACCCGGGGGAAACGCGAAACCCGCAGGTGGGCGGGTCGCCTCACCGAACCGGCCGACGATGCCGGCACAGGCTCGACGCAGCGGGGACGCGCCGGTCACCGAGGTGTCCACCACCGAGACCGCGGTGCTTCCGGCGGTCACCGCCGAGAAGACCGGCACCTCGACCGGGTTCCCGAGCCGCCCGGATCCGTCCGACCCGGCGACCGAGGTCTGGGCCCTCGTCGAACGCGCCCAGGCAGGTGAAGCCGAGGCGTTCGGGCTGATCTACGACCGCTACGTGGACACGGTGTTCCGCTTCGTCTACTTCCGGGTCGGCAATCGACAGCTCGCCGAGGACCTCACCTCGGACACCTTCCTGCGCGCCCTGAAGCGGATCGGTAGCTTCACCTGGCAGGGCCGGGACCTCGGGGCGTGGTTGGTGACCATCGCGCGCAACCTGGTCGCCGACCACTTCAAGTCCGGCCGGTACCGGCTGGAGGTGACCACCGGCGATGTCCTCGACGCCGATCGGGAGGACCGCGGCCCGGAGGGCAGCCCGGAGGCGGCGGTGGTGGAGCACATCACGAACGTCGCGCTGTTGAGCGCCGTGAAGCGCCTCAACCCCGAGCAGCAGGAGTGCATCGTGCTCCGCTTTCTCCAGGGCTTCTCGGTGGCCGAGACGGCCCGGGCGATGGGCAAGAACGAGGGCGCGATCAAGGCACTCCAGTACCGAGCGGTCCGGGCCCTGGCACGGCTGCTCCCGGACGGATTCCAGCCGTGATCCCTCGGTACCGGCACGGCCACCGCCGCTCCCGGGCAGCATCTGGGCTCCTTCGACCGGGAAGCGATCACTTTGCGTAATTTCCGCACCGGCCGGGCCGTAACCCGCCCCCGGCACGGCGCGTTTCTCCGGGTGCGACCGATGACAGGCCGGGAACCCCCAGGGTCCTCCGGATGACCTGCGACGGTGCCGACGACTGCCGTCCGCCGTGGTGTCACGAGGTGATCGGTCGCTGGCGGTGAACGCGGCCGACCGGCCGTGACCAGCGAGAGGAGGTGCCACGGTGGACAACGCCCTCTTCTCCCGTCGGCGCGCCGAGCGCTTCGCGCAGCTTCTCGACGAAGCCAACGGCGGCCGACGTCATCACGTGCGATCCCGGGACGACGACGGGCTCGTGCCGCTCGTCACGCTCGGCCGGCGACTCGGTGCCAACCCGCCGGCCGCCGAGGTCGACCCGGAGTTCCGGACCGGCCTGCGGGCGATGTTGCTGGCCACCGCGGCTCGCGAGGGTGTCGGCACGTCGGCCGCCGCCCGGCCGGCAGAGAAGGCGACGTCCGGTCGCGGGTCGCTGCTACCTGCGGTCACCGCCCGCCGGGCCCGCGCCCGCGGCGCGATCCTGATCGGCATCGCCGCTGGCGCCGTGGCCGTCTCCGGCATCTCGGCCGCCAGCGAGAACGCGGTGCCCGGTGACGCGCTGTACGGGATGAAGCGCGGCACCGAACGGGCCCAACTCGCGCTCACCAGCTCCGACATCAGCCGGGGCCAGCTCTTCCTGGACTTCGCCCGTACCCGGTTGACCGAGGCGTCCACGTTGCGGGGCAGCCAGAACGGGTACAGCGCGGTGCTCGACGACATGGACGCGGACACCCGGCAGGGCGTACGCCTGCTCACCGGAGCCGCCGCGCAGCGCTCGGATCCCGCGGCGCTGGCCGCGGTCGACGCGTTCCTGATCGAGCAGCGGCGCTCCCTCAATGCCCTGGAGAGCCGGGGCTCCCGGGCCGACCGGGTGCGCACCAGCGAATCGCTGGCTCTGCTTGAGTCCGTCGCCGAACGGGCCAAGGCCATGCGCGCTGCCATCGGCTGCGGCCAGGAACTCACCGCCACCAGCGACACACTCGGTCCGATCCCCGCCACCTGCTCCTGACCCGTCGGCCCTCCGAGCCCGCCGGGGGTCCGGACCGGCCCGGCTGGTCGCCGCGCAGGAACCTCACCGATACCGAGCTGTCCGCCTCGGACACCAATCAGGTGCCCGAGGCGGACGGACGGCTGGCCGTGCGTGCGAAGGACGTCAGTAGTCGTCGCCGCAGGAGTGACCTGGGTTGCTCCCGATCGGCACGAATGCGATGGTGTCGAACGCGACCGCGTCAAAGTTCCGCGTCAGCACCGTACCCACGTTGTTGAGCTGCACCTGTGCGCCCCGACCCAACTCGTACGAGCCCAGGTAGACCCACTTGTCCTCACCGAGGTTGGCGGGATTCGGGTCCGGGATGCCCCCCGGCAACGCCCAACCGGCCTCCCGGGCGAGGTCGAGCACACAGGTACGTTGTTCGCCGATCGTGCCAGTGGTGATCAGATACTCGGCGTGGTGGTAGTCCGCACCGTGACTGGGCACGTGCGCCACGATGTCGTAGCGGGCACGCTCGCCGGGCACGAGATCGAGGTTCGGTGTCCAGGAGCCGACGATGCGGCGCTTCGGGTTGCTGCTGTTGACGTACGTGAACCAGATGTGGCCCTTGTAGCCCGCGCCGATCTGGTGCAGGTCGATCTCGGCGTACGGAGCCGTGCCACCGCCGGCCGGTAGGCCACGTCGGATGGTGAACTTGCCATCGGTAGCGCCGATGTCGCACCCGAGGTTGTACTGCCCGGTGTCGTTCAGCGAGTAGACCATCGACATCCGCTTGTTCCGGTTGCGGTTGCCGTTCTTGTCGCCGGTGAACGTCTCGCAGTTGCGTGGGTAGATGCGCTTCACCCCCGGCTCGGCGGCACCAGACCCGTAGCTGAGTTTTTCCCGGGCGCACTCCTCCAGCAGGCAGTTGCCTGAAGTCGCCTGGCCGTGCCACCAGCAGGCTTCGGAGTCCGCCGGGCAGCCGTTGGTGGCCGGCGAGCAGCTGTTCACCGCGGAGCAGAACGCGTACCGGTCCGGGATCGAGAGCACCTTTGTGAAACGCGGCGGGTAGTTGGGCGAGTTGCTGCTGTACTCCGGGTGGGAGTACGCCTCCGTCATAACCGGGAAGCCCTTGAGCTGCGGCGTCTCCACCCAGCCCATGATCCGCTCGGGATATGCCCATTCGTTCGGCCGTTCTGCGTCGGCCATGGTCTCGCGTAGGAACGGTGCCCGGTTGGCCGGGTACCTCGGGTTGGCCGGGTTGTTGAACCAGCCGATGCCGAACCGACCCTTCTGCAGGGCGCTGTTACGCCGGTCGTACGGGTAGTAGCCGCTGTTGTAGGCCCAGACGGCGAGGAACCAGTTCTCGACCCAGGTCGGGTCGTTGTTGTTCATGTAGCTCTTGTGCTCGTCCAGCTCGGTGTTCATCTGGTTCCATTTTTCGATCAGGATGTTGAGGCCGGCGGCGATGTTGGCCGCGTAGTCAACGGCGATCGCCCGACGCTGCGTGTCGGTGAACAGATTGGTGTCCACCTGCATCCCGTCGGTGACCTGACCGATGCCGTACCCACAGTCGGTCTTGCTGTAGTCGATGACGTCGAGGTTGTCTTCGTTGCCGTAGTAGCTGGCGATCAACGGGTTGCCGGTGTCACCGGGCACGACCCGCCACGACGCCTGGGACAGGTTCGTCTCCTGCGCCAGTACTGCGAGCATGATCTGGGCCGGTACCCGACCACCGCCGACCAGCTGGCGCAGCGGGAACAGGCCCTGCGGTTGGTACGCGGACAGGCCCGCCTTCAGGTAGTTCGCCGGCCGGGTGACGTTGAGCCGTCCGTGCACCGCCTGGTCGACCGCCCACTCGACCATGTCCGGGCTGGGCTGCAGGGGCTGCACCCGGGGGTCGTTGCGCGGGATCGCACATGTCGGGGTGCCGATGTCGGCCGCACTCACGGCGGCACGGCCCGACGCGGTGCCGGTGCCCAGTTCGACGTCGAGGGTCGGCGCCAGGGTGGTATCCAGGGTGTGGACGGCGCCCTGGCCGCTGGCTGTGGCCCGCACCGCCACCCGTACGTCTCCGGCATCGGCCGGGTCCGCCGGGCTCAGGGGCTGGCCGACCGAGCGCATGTTCTGCTGCGTGACCACCTCCTCGGCGATGAGGTGTCCCTCGGCGGAGAGCGCGCGCACCTGGCTGACCGCCGGGAGAACGCTCAGCTCTGGCATGCTGCCGCGCATGCTCACCTGCCCGACCAGGGCGTTGCGACCGCCGCGCTGTCCGAAAAGCTGGAGCCGGTCGCGGGGGCCGGTCGCCGTTACGGTCAGCCTGCCGTCCCGGAACCGCTGGGCGACCGCCTGCTCACCGTCCACGCTTACCAGGTCGATGCCGCTGCCGGCGGTGGCCTGGACCGCGAACGGTTGGCCCTGCGGCCGGGCCAGTCGGGTGGTCCTACCGGTGGCCTCGACGCGTACCAGCTGACCGCCGAGGATGCCGTAGTCGCCGTCCGGCGCCGGCGCGGGCGTGGTGAGTTGGCCGTCGACGCGACGGGTCTTGGTCACCCGGCCCTCGGCGGCGTCGACGGTGAGCAGCTCGGTGGTGAGCGCGAAGTCGTCACCCACGGATCGGGTGAGCAGGGCCCGGTCGCCCGGGCCGCAGGCCGGGTTGAAGTAGGCCAACTCGACGCCGGTGGCCACGTGGGTGGCCTTACCGGTGGCGATCTCCACCACCGCCGCAAGGGCACCCGCGCGGGACAACTCCGGCTTGTTGGCGGCCTTCTTCGGGGCGAAGACGGCGACGGCGTACCGACCGGATCCGGTGACGCAGACGGTGCCCGTCCATGGACCGACGGCGAGTGAGCTGGACGTCAGGGTGGCCAGGGTGGACCAGCCGAAGGCATCGGACTCCCGGGCCACGTAGAGGTGGTATCCGTCGGTGTCACCGGCCCCAGTCACCAGCAGGTCGGTCGACTTCCGCCATGCCTTACCCAGCGCCGCGTCCGGCGCGGTGAAGGCCGCCGGCGTCGTTTGACGCTCCGGCTCGGCCGCACCGGCCGGAGTCGATACCTGCACGCCTGCGGCCGGTATCACGACCAGAGCTGTCGCGGCGGCGATGAAGCGCCGCAGCTTTCTCTTCAGTGAACGCACGATTCCCCCGTCATCACACTGTGAATGGTCATTTCTTTACGGCTGGGCGGGTCAGCGCCACAGAGTGCACGCGTTGAAGCCGCCGGAGGGGAAGTCCATGTCCGGGTCGGTGCCCTTGTGGCTGCCGCAGAACTTGACCGACTGCTGCCAGTCGACCATCGGCGTGGTGTAGTTTCCGGCGTTGCCCATCTGGAAGAAGTCCGCCAGGTCGTTGACGCCGCCGTATTCGCTCTGCGTCCAGAGCTGCGCGTAAAGGAAGCCGATGAGTTCGGGGGCGTTCAGCTCACCCCACATGGCCTTGCAGGCCGGGCTGTACCACAGGTCGCCACGCGTTGCCTGGGTCACGTCCGGATCGACGAGGGTGAAGCCGTTGATGGCGAAGGCGCCGTCCCGGCAGCCCTGGGCCGCCGCCATCTTGCCGCGACATCCGGCTCCGACACAGCCGGGTGCGGCCGCCGCCGGAGCGGCCGGCAGCAGGAACAGCAACCCAAGGATAAGGATTGACAAATAGGATAATTGCGCGCGGAAGCCGCTCACGTTTCCCCCGTGTGGTGACCGCTTACAAGACATCGAAAGTCTTACAGCTTTCGTTCCGTGACACAACGTTGACCGCACTCAGACCCGGTGCTAGCTTGGCCCGGCCGAACGGGGTCCGTTGTGGCCACGGTGCACGACGACGGGGGACACGCATGACGGACCAGGTCGGAGCCGAAGCACGCCCGTCACCGCGGTTTCCGCGGCGCGGAAGGACCTTGCTGGCGGGACTGGCCCTGCTGATCGTGATCGCGGTCGGCCTCGGCGGCGCATGGTGGTACGGCGGGCGTGAAACTTCCGGCACCGCCGGGCCGGCGGTGCCCACACCCGTAGCCCCACCGGGCGCTACTCCACCGGGAGCCACTCCACAGGTGCCGGAGCCGGCACCCAGCGGCGCGGCGAGCGACACGTCGTCCGCCGCGCCGTTACCACCCATCCCGGGCACCACTGTGGAATCCGTCGCAGCCGGCTGGCGCAAACGCTGGGACACCCCACCGAAGGCTTTCAGCCGTGGCTACGACACCACCGCGCCGATGCCCGGCACCGGTCTTCGCACCCGCTACGGCGTGCTCAAGAGTCCCATCGGCGACGGCAAGTCGGTCGCCACCCTGTTCTGCCTGGTCCCTGACAGCAAAGTGGACATCGACGAGCGGTTCCTCAAGGCCGTGGTCGACGCCTGTCTCGCTCCCGCCCTACGGTCGGAAGAGCCGGCGGCTCTGCTGTCCTGGCTGGCCCAGCAGGACTATTCCGCCGACGTCTATGAGGAACTACCGCTCGCCCGGTTCGACGCGACGGTGACGGCCGTGCGGGGCAGTTTCTCCCTGCACCTGAGATCTAAGGGCCGAACGGGTCAGGCCGGCGCTCCAGCAACTGATGCAGGGTCTGCTGGATAGTCTCCCGTACCTGGTCGGCGAGATTGAACACGACAAGCGGATCGTCCGCCGAGTCCATCAGGTGAGCGGTCGGGATCGGCGGGCAGAACTCGATGAGCCACTTGCTCGGCAACGGCACCATGCCCAGCGGCCCGAGCCAGGGGAAGGTCGGTGTCACGGGAAAGTACGGCAGCTTGAGCAGCCGGGCCAGTGGCTTGATGTCGGCGAGCATCGGGTAGATCTCCTCGCCACCGACGATCGCCACCGGGATGATCGGGGTGCCGGTGCGCAGCGCCGCCGAGACGAAACCACCCCTACCGAACCGTTGCAGCTTGTAGCGATCCGCGTACAGCTTGCCAACGCCCTTGAAGCCCTCCGGGAAGACCCCCACCAGGTCGCCGTTGCGCATGAGCCGCTCGGCGTCCGGGTTGCAGGCCATCGTGCCGCCGGTCTTGCGGGCGATCTCGGATACCACAGGCATCCGGAAGACCAGGTCCGCGCCGAGCAGCCGCAGGTAGCGATGGTCGGGGTGCTCGTGGTGCAGCGCGGTGGAAAGGATCAGCGCGTCCAGGGCCACGGTGCCGGAGTGGTTGCCGACGACAAGTCCCGCCCCGTCCGTGGGTACGTTCTCCAAGCCGGTGACCTCGGTGCGGAACCAGTCACGGTAGAGCCGGCGCAGCAGCGGATGGAAGACCGCGTCGGTCAGCTCCGGATCGAAGCCGAATTCGTCCACCTCGTAGTCGCCGGCCAGCCGTCGCCGCAGGAAGGCCAGGCCGGTGGCGACCCGGCGGTCCCAGACGTCGCCCGGCTGATCCGGTGCGGCCGGGCGGTGCCCGTTGCGCCGGGCCGGGTCCGCGTCGGCAGTCACCGGCGCCGGCACGGCGTACCGGTCGTCGAGGCGCGCCTCGTCATGCTGCTCCTCGGGACCGGTCACGACCGCTCCTGGACGGCGGCGCGAACCTGCCTGATCTGGTTCAGCACCACCTGCTCGGCGGCGGCCAACTGCGCCCGGGTCACCACGGCACGCCCGTGGTGCGCCCGGATGAAGTCGTCGAAGGCGGCAGCTGTCGAGCGGGGCGTGAAAGCGTACTCCCGCTCCAGCCGGGAGATGTCCACGACCCGGCCGTGCACGAAGAGGTCGACCTGGTCGAGGCCGTAGCGGCCGAAGCCCATGACCCGGGCGAGCGCGGCGGCACCGGACAGGCCCGGTTCCAGCACCGGTACGGCGACCCGGCCGGCTCGGCGGATCGCCTGCGACAGCGCGAGCACCCCGGGCCCGGCGACGTTGAAGGTGCCGGGATGGTCCTCGACGACCGACCGGTGCAGCACCTCCAGCGCGTCCTCGAAGTGCAGGAACTGCAACCGGGCGTCCCGACCGAAGATGGTGGGCACCACCGGCTGCGCGAAGTAGCGGGTGAGCGTGGTGTCCGCCGTGGAGCCGATGAACGGAGCGAAGCGCAGCACGGTGGCGGTGACGTCACCGCGCCGACGACGGAAGCCGCGGACGTACCCCTCGATGTCGAGGATGTCGCGGCCGAAGCCGCCACGCGGCACCTCGCGCGGCTCGGTCTCCTCGGTGAAGACGGCCGGATCGCGGAACGAGGCACCGTACGCCGCGGTGGAGGAGCGGACCACGATCTTGCGCAGCCGTGGTGCCCGCTGGCACGCGGCGAGCAGTTGCATGGTGCCGATGACGTTCTGTTCCTTCATCGCCGCCCGGCCACCGTGTTGCGGATCCGGGGAGCTGACCAGGGCCAGGTGCACCACGGTGTCCACGTCGAGGTCGGCGAGCAGACCACCCACCGAGCCGGCGTCGACCCGGATCCGTTCGACCCGGTCGAGCAGTGCGTCGACCTCAGGCCCCGGCTCCGGCAGGTCGATGCCGATGACCCGGTCGATCCGCGGATCGGTGGCGAGCCGGGCGGCGACGTGCGCGCCGAGGTATCGACTGACTCCGGTCACGACGACGACCCCCGGAGGGCTCTGGGAGCCACCGGGGGTCATGTCTGGCACCTACCCCGGCGGCTGGGACCGAGCCGGGGCAGCCACGGCCTGATCACCTGAGCCTCCGAGGGTCGACAGTTGGCGAGGGACGAACGCCGGGACCGGGCCCGGCGTCGGTCACTTGCCGAGACGGCGACGCTGGACGCGGGTCTTGCGCAGCAGCTTGCGGTGCTTCTTCTTAGCCATGCGCTTGCGGCGCTTCTTGACCACCGAGCCCATACGACAGCCTTTCGATGCAACGTGCGGCGCGACCGGGAGGACACCACGAGACCGTGGCGTCAGCGACCGCTTGCGGACAGGGACCGGACCGGCGGGATGGGCGGCGGAGCGCACCAGCGGTCACGATCAGAGTCCAGCGTAGCGGGGATGCGTCAGCAGGACCAACGCGCCCCCGCTCGATGCCCGTTCCACCGGGCCGCGTGACCCGGTGAGCACCAGGGTCAGGCGGTCTCCTGGAAGGCGCCACGCAGGTACTCGTGCACCGCGTGCTCGGGTACCCGGAACGACCTGCCCACCCGCACTGCGGTCAGCTCACCGCTGTGCACCAGGCGGTAGACAGTCATCTTCGACACCCGCATGACCGTCGCCACCTCGGCGACGGTCAGGAACTTGACCTCCGACAGCCGACCGTCGGACTGCGACCCGGCCATGGCTCACCCGACCCATCCCATGCCCGGCGCGTGCCGCCACACGGGTCCTCCCGCGCGGCCGGCGACGCGCGTGTTACCAGTACGGTAGCGGGACGGCTGTGACCGGCGCGATCCCTTCCTGCAACTGATCATGACCCGCTTCCCGCCTGACGGCGAAAAACCCCTGGTCGGGTGCAGTAACCGGGATTTTGGCAACGATCAACCTCGGCCGCGGGTATCGGAGAGATCACTCGGCGCGCAGGGCCACCACCGGATCGAGGCGACCGGCCCGCTGGGCGGGCACCACCCCGAAGACGATGCCGACCGCCGCCGAGACGCCGAACGCCAGTGCCAGCGACCACCAGGTCACCGCCGCCGGGATGGGTGACAGGGCGGCCACCAGCAGTGCACCGCCCACACCGAGGGCCATTCCGGTGAGCCCACCGACGGAGGTCAGCAGCACCGCCTCCAGCAGGAACTGCACGCCGATGTCCCGGGGGCGGGCACCGACCGCCTTGCGCAACCCGATCTCCCGGGTCCGTTCCCGGACCGAGACGAGCATGATGTTGGAGACGCCGACCCCACCGACGAGCAGCGAGATGCCCGCGATGGCGGCCAGTACGCCGGTCAGGATGCCGAGGATGTCGCCAAGCACACCGAGGATCTGCTCCTGGGTGACGGCGCTGAACTCGGTACCCGGGTGTCGGCCGTTCAGCTCGGCCACGATCCGCCCACCCAGCTCGTCGATCCGCTCCCGGTCCGGCGCCTTCACCGCGATGGCGTCCACCCGCTGGGTGCCGTAGAGCCGCTGCGCCGCCGTCACCGGCACGTGCACCTCGTCGTCGCGGTCGACCCCGAGGCTCTGCCCGAGCGGGACGAAGACGCCGATCACCCGGAAGCGGACGCCGGCCACGTTGATCTGCTGGCCGACCGCCTCCCGGTCGGGAAAGAGCGAACGGGCGACCGAGTCGCCGAGCACCGCGACCCGCCGGCCGGTGTCCACGTCGGAGCGGGTCAGGTAACGCCCCCTGGCGAGTTCCCGGGCGAAGACGGTGGGGGTCGTCTCCAGCACCCCCTGGACCGTGGTGAAGTCCTCCCGGTTGCCGGCCCGCACCGTCGCACCGGAGGCGACAGTCACGGCCACCCGGCTCGGATCACCGACCACCCGGCCGACGGCATCCACGTCCTGGAGGGTGAGCGGGGAGAGCGCCGGCGCGCTACCCACGTCGAGTCGCCCCGGCACGACCAGCAGCAGGTTGGAGCCGAGGCCCTCCACCTGCTGTTCCACCCGCTGCTTGGTGCCGGTGCCGATGGCCACCAGCAACACCACGGAGGCCACCCCGATGACCACCCCGAGCATGGTCAGCGCGCTGCGCATCCGGTTCGCGCGCAGCGCGTCCCACGCCACCCGCCACGCCTCGGCCAACCTCACGCGCCGGCCCCGTCGCCCGTCGGCCGTGCCCCGCCCGCTGCGTCGCCGCCACCCGCCGGCGCCGTCGCCTCGCCGGCCGGGGTGGCCGCGCTGTCGGCGACGATCACGCCGTCCCGCATCGCGATGCGTCGCCGGGCCCGGGCCGCCACCTCCGCGTCGTGCGTGACCATCACCAGCGCCACCCCGGACTCGACGTTGAGCCGTTCCAGCAGTTCCAGTACGGCCGCGCCGGTGGTGCTGTCCAGGTTGCCGGTCGGCTCGTCGGCCAACAGCACCGTCGGGTCCGTGACCAGGGCCCGGGCGATCGCCACCCGCTGCTGCTCGCCACCGGAGAGCTGGTTGGGCCGGTGGTGCAGCCGGTGCCCCAGGCCGACCCGGCCGAGCATCGCGGCGGCCCGCTCCCGCCGCTGGCGCGCACCCACCCCCCGGTACACGAGCGGCAACGCCACGTTGTCCACCGCCGAGGTACGCGGCAGCAGGTGGAACGCCTGGAACACGAAGCCGATCGTCTCGTTGCGCAGCCGGGCCAGTTCCGGGGCGGACAGGGTGCCCACCTCCCGGCCACCGATCACCAACCGGCCGCCGCTGGGCCGGTCCAGGCCGCCGAGCAGGTGCATGAGCGTGGACTTGCCGGACCCGGAGGGCCCGATCAGCGCCACGTAGTCCCCGGCACCGACGGTCAGCGACACACCCCGCAGGGCAGGCACCGAGACCCCGTCCAACTCGTAGGTCCGGGACACGTCGAACGCCTCGATCGCCGAATCCCGGCTCACCCGATCTCCTGGCCCTCGCTGACCTGGTCGGTGCCCCGGACCACGATCCGGTCGCCGGCCTGCACCCCGTCGACGATCTGCACCAGGTCCTGGCCCTGGACGCCGACGGTCACCACGGCCCGGTCGGCCCGACCGTCGCGGACCAGCCAGACGGTGTCCCGACCGTCGACCGAGAAGAGCGCCGACGCGGGCACGGTCACCGCGTCCGCCTCCTCCCGGACCCGCAGCCGCAGCACCGCGTTCATCCCGGGGCGCGGGGTGGGCGCCGGCTCGGCCTCACCGAAGCGGCCGGCACCGAGGGCGAGGCGCACCCGGTAACTCACCCCACCCCGGGCCGACGTGCTGGGCAGTACGTCGATCGAACGGACCGTCGCCTCGTAGCTGGCGCCGGTGACGGCGTCCAGTTCGACGGTGCCGGTCAGCCCGGGCCGGACCAGTAGCACGTCCGTCTCGTCGACCTCGGCGAGCAGACCCAGCTCGCGGGTGTCCACCACGGTCAGCACCGGCGTACCGGCGGTGACCCGACCACCCACCGGGACGGCGGTGTCCACGCCCGGCGGCGGGCCGGCCGGCGCACCGAGGGCCTCCGCGCCGATCCCGGACGACATCCCACCCGATTCGAGCAGCCCGGCGAGTGCCCCCGCCGAGCCACCGCCGGTGCTGACACCGCCCGGCTGCACCACCCCGGCGATCGGAGCGCGCAGGGTCAACGCGTCGACAGTCGCCTTGGCCAGGTCGTACGCCTGTTGTGCCTGAAGTCGCTGGGCGGTGGCGAGCGCGCTCACCGCGCTGTTCAGGTTGCGGACGCCGCGTTGCACCTCACGTACCGCCCGGTCGGCGGCCCGGGCCGCCGCGTCGTACCGTCGCTGTGCCGCCTCGACCTGGGTGAGCAGCGCCTTCCGAAGTTCCGGGTCGCTGATCTTCGCCGCCGCAGCACGGGCGGCGGCGTGCGTCTCGTCGGCGGCGCGGTCGGTGCCGCGCAGCGAACCGGCGAGGTCACCGCCGCCACCGCCACCACCGGCGCGCTTCGCGGCGTTCAACGCGGTGCGGGCCTGGCGGAGTCGTTCCCGGGCCGACGGTGAGTTGATCACAGCGAGCACCTGGCCGCGCTTGACCCGCTGACCCGGCTCCACCCGGAGGCGGGCCAGCGTGCCGTCGGCCGGGGCGGTGAGGGTCGCCGCCGCCCGGGCGACGACCGTGGCGGGGGCGTCGATCTCCTCCGCCACGGCGGCTCGTGCCGCTGCGGCGAGCGTGATCGACGATTCGTCGCCACCGCAGGAGGCTGCGGTGGTGAGGGTCAGTACGGTGACGGCGAGCAGGACGGTGAGCAGGCGGAGCCGCGTGGCTGGCAGCCGCGGCGAGTCGGAGCGGCGCACGGGACACATGCTACGAGCCCCTGTCGATGTCGTTCCTGCCAGGCCGCCGGGTCAGCGCACCGCCGCCCGGATGTACGCGACACACTCCTTGTGCAGGCTGGCCCAGGTCTCGTCGAAGATCTCCTCGGAGGTCTGCCGCGGAATCCGGCGGTCGTGCAGGACCACCTTGGCGAAGGCCAGCAGGCGTTCCTCACCGAACCGCTCAAGGAAGTAGCGGGCGGCGAGGTAGGCGATCCCGTAACTGCCGGTCACCGCCTTGTCCGAGGTGTCCTCGTCGGGGGCGAGCGTGTCGAGCTTGCCGTCCCAGTCGCCCTTGACCAGCCGCCGGGTGTCGCTCAGTCCGGCGTACCGGGCGACAGGTTGGCCGTCCACCGCCGCGAGTTCCGCCAGCCCTTCGACCAGCCACCAGGACGACTCGTCCGAGTAGTCCCTCTTCTCGGGCAACGTCGCGGCGTGTGCCAACTCGTGCCGGAGCACCGCGTCCAGGCCGGGGCCGTAGTCGAAACTGTCCGGCGCGAGCACCAGTTCGTAGTGACCCCCACCGACGTTCACCGCATACCCGGCACTCCACTCCGGATGGTCGCCGCCGTACCAGCGCTTCCACTCCTTCGGTCCGGCGTAGAAGATCCGGTACCGGTCGGGCTTCTTGCCGGCCACCACGTACTCGTCGGCCACCTTCGCCGCCGCCTCGGCCCGCTTCGACAGGCCGGGCAGGCGGTGGCGGTGCGCCGGCGGCACGGCGACGATGGTCCGCTTACCCGTCCTGGTGGCCAGCGCGCTGACCTCCCAGGGAAGGCTGCCCGGCTGTCCGTTGGCCCGGTCGCCGACGGTCGGGGCGGGCTTCGACCGGCCGAGCGAGAGCAGTCGAGGCTCGGCGCCGTCGCGCCACCGGGTCTCGACGATGAGTGGGCTGGGACGGCAGTCCGGCACCACGAAGCAGTACTGGAACTCGACCGCCAGCCGCCACTCTCCGGCCTTGCCGGCCGTCATGGGCAGGCTGCTCGGGCGGGCCTCCCAGCGGGTCACCCGCAGCGCCCGCAGCGCGGCGAAGCGTTGGCGCAGGTCGCCTCGGGCGGCGGGGGCCGCGATCGCCAGGAAACCGGACCGGTCGCCGCTGAGCAGCGCGGCGGACTGCTTGTCGAGCTGCGCGGTGATCCGTTCGGCGAGCTGCCGGGCGGCGATCGTGGTCGGGTTCTCCGTCGGCGAGGCGGCCGTCGCCGGCTCGCCGACCTCGACGTCGGACAGCACGCCGGTCAGCAGCACCGCCGGGACACCGCCGCTCAACATCAGCAGCACGGCACCCAGTGCCGTCCACAGCGGCCACCGTCGACGCGGCCGAGCCGGGGGCACCGGACCGACATCGGGCGCCACCACCGCCGGAGGATGCGTCGCCTCGGCCGCCGGCATGGGTTTGTCGTCGCCCGCAGGGCCCCCGTGATTCACCGGCGAAGGGTAAGGCCTGCGGTGGTGCCGACGGAAGGCTGATCGATCGGGCGTCGCCGTCGCCCACGGGGTCAGGCAGCGCCGGGCTCCCCCGACGCGGGCCAGGAACGGAACGCGACGCCCAGCGCGGCGACCATCCGGTCGAAGGAATTGTCGACCTCGCGGGGCAGTCCGAAGTCACCCGTCGCCTCCAGGGAGACGAAGCCGTGCACCGCCGCGCGGAACATCCGGACCCCGTCCACCGCGGCGTCGCCCTCGATGCCGTACCCCCGCAGGATGGCGTAGACGACGCCGACCGCGCGTGCCCCGGCGGCCAGGTGTGCCGGGTCGCCCGGATCCGGTACCCGCTGGGTGGCCGGGTAGCGGCCGGGGTGCCGACGGGCGTACGAACGGTAGGCGGCGGCGACCGCCCGCAGCGCCTCCTCACCGCTACGGCCGGCGGCGGCCGTGGTCATCTCGTCCGCGATCTCGGCGGTGACCAACGCGGAGAGCTGCTGTGCGAGCGCGTCGGCACCCTTGACGTGCTTGTAGAGGCTGGGCAGCGCCACGCCGAGCCGGTTCGCCAGCGCGGCGAGAGTGAGCCGGTCATGACCGACCTCGTCGACGAGCCGGGCCGCCTCGCGCACCACGACCTGCTGGTTGAGCCCGGCCCTAGGCACGGTTGGCCGCCGTCAGGAAGCCGATCAGCTCGTTCGCCGTCGCCTCCGGACGGTCGGCGTGCGGGTAGTGGCCGGCGTCGGTGATCATCCTCGCCTCGGCGACCTGAAAGAGCCGCCGGGCGGCCCGGGCCTCGGCACCGGGGTCGGGGAAGTCGGGGTCCTTCGTGCCCATCAGCACCAGCACCGGCTGGCGCACCTGCGGTGCGCGACTGGTCCAGTGCGGCTGCACCGGGTGGATCACTCCCCGCAGGGGTGCCATTCGGCCCGGGCGGCGCAGCGCCGCCACCATCTCCCGGCGGTACTCCGCGTCGTCGGCCGGACGGTGCACGGGGAAGAGCGTGCGGTGAAACAGGCCGAACAGCCGTGGACTGCGTAGCACCAGGCTCTGGGCCAGTCGCATGAAGGGGTTGAGCTTCGGCGGACCGACGAACGCGCCGACCAGCACGATGCCATTGACCAGGTCCGGCGCGTCGGTGGCGGCGAAGACCACGGCCGCGCCACTTGACGAGTTGCCCACCAGGACCGCCGGACCGCCGCCGAGATCGCGCACCACCGCGAGCAGATCGGCGCCCACCTCCACCGGGGCGTACGACGGCCAGCCGGTACTGGAGTCGCCGTGCCCGCGTACGTCGATCGAGGCCACCCGGTAACCCGCCGCCACCAGCAGCGGAATCAGGTGTCGGTAGGAGTGGCGGTTCTCCCCCATGCCGTGCGAGAGCACCACAAGCGGCCCCTGCCCGTGCACCTCGTACGCGATCCGGCCGCCGACACGCTCCACGAAGCTAGTTGTCATAGCCGCTAGGCTAATGCCATTAGCCAGCGCCGTCAAGGGCATGCCACGGACCGCCGACCGGCTGTCGATCGGCGGTACGGGTACGGGCGGAGCTACTTCCGCGAAGTGAGCGCGCGGGCGAAGAAGGCCAGGTTGGCGGGACGCTCGGCGAGACGGCGCATCAGATAGCCGTACCAGTCGTCGCCGTAGGGCACGTAGGTGCGCACCGTGTAGCCCTCGCCGACCAGACGGGCCTGCTCCTCCGGCCGGATGCCGTACAGCATCTGGAACTCGAAGCGGTCGGGGTCACGGTCGAACCAGCGCGCCCGGTCCTCGCCGATGGCGATCAGGCGCGGATCATGGGTGGCGAGCATCGGATAACCGTCGCCGGACATCAGGATGTTGAGGCACCGGACGTACGACTTGTCGACCTCGCGGGCCGACTGGTAGGCCACCGACTCCGGCTCCCGGTACGCACCCTTGCACAGCCGCACCCGTGACCCGGCCGACGCCAGCTCGCGGCAGTCGGACTCGGTACGCCGCAGGTAGGCCTGCAGCACCGCGCCGGTCGACGGGTGGTCCTTGCGGAGCTTGGTCAGGATGTCCAGGGTCGAGTCGGTGGTGGTGTGGTCCTCCATGTCCAGGGTGACAGTGGTGCCCGCCGCCTCGGCGGCGGCGCAGATCGCCCGGGCGTTGTCGTAGGCGAGCTGCTCGTCGAACGCCTGACCGAGCGCGGAAAGCTTCACACTGACCTCGGCGGCGGGCGTCAGCTTCGCCTCGGCGAGCATCCGCAGCAGCGTGAGGTACTCGTCCCGGGTGGCGTTCGCCTGCTCACCGGTGACGGTGTCCTCGCCGAGATTGTCGAGGGTGACCGCGAGACCGTCGTCGACGAGTTCGCGGGTCGCGCGCAACGCGTCGTCGGTCTTGGCGCCGGCGACGAACCGGCGGACGACGTCCCGGGAGAACGGGGCCGTCGCGACGAGCCGCTCGACCCGGGATGACCGGGAGGCGGCGAGGATGACGGAACGGAGCATGAGCCGAGCGTAACGCCCACCCGACCGGCAGGTACGGTCCCCGTCACCCCCGGCCCGGGGCGGACGGAATGGCGTTCATCGGTTACAACCATGTCGTGGAACAACGCCCCCGCCGCCGACTCCGATCGGCCTCCGTGCAGCTCGGCGCGCTCACCGCCCTGGCGCTCGCCCTCTCCGGCTGCAACATGACCTCCGACGACGACGATGACGACTGCGCCCTCGGCCCGACCGGTGGCGGCGAGACAGTGGCCCTGGCCATGCGGGTGCCGGTACCCGCTGCCGAGACCAGCAGCGGTCGCGCGGCCCCCGAGCCGACCGGCGCGGCCGTGCCCGAGCGAGGCGGCTTCGGCACCCATCTCGCCTCCTGCGGCGGCTGAGCGTGCGTCGCGAGCAGACCACACCGCGGCCCGACTGGGACACCACGATCCGCGAGCAGGGCCTGGTCTACGTGGACACGGAACTGCCCGACGGCGGGCTGATGTCGTACTGGGACGAGACCGCGGCGTACGCCTTCGAACTGGACGAGGTGCTGCGCCTGGAGGAGGCCACCGAGGAACTGCACCGGATGTCGCTGGCCGCCGCCGAGCACGTGGTGGCGCGCAACCGGTACGCCGAGTTCGGCATCCCGGCCTGGGCCGCCGAGGCGGTCGCCCGGTCCTTGCGGGAAACCCCGCCCAGCCTCTACGGCCGCTTCGACCTCTGGTACGACGGCAGCTGGCCACCGAAGCTGCTGGAGTACAACGCCGACACCCCGACCGCGCTCGTCGAGGCGAGCATCATCCAGTGGTACTGGCTGGAGCACACCCGGCCGGAACTGGACCAGTGGAACAGCCTGCACGAGCGGCTCGTCGGCGCCTGGGCGAAGATCGGCGCCGGGCTGCACGACCGGCGGGTGCACGTGGTCTGGTCGAACGAGGAGGAGACCGGCGAGGACCACATGACCGCCGGCTACCTGGCCGAGACCGCCCGCCAGGCGGGACTGGACGTCGAGCTGCTGCCGATCCAGGACCTCGGCTGGGACGGCCGGCGTTTCGTCGACACCGCCGACCGCCCGGTCACCACCTGCTTCAAGCTCTACCCGTGGGAGTGGATGCTCGCCGAGCCGTACGGTCCGCTGGCGGTGCGGCCGGGCACGCCGACCACCTGGATCGAGCCGGCCTGGAAACTGCTGCTGTCCAACAAGGCGCTGCTGGCGGTGCTCTGGGAGTTGTACCCGGGGCACGAGCTGCTGCTGCCGGCGTACCTGGACACACCGCGCGGAATGCCCGAGTACGTCGCCAAGCCGCTGCTCGGACGGGAGGGCGCGGCGGTGCGGATCGTCACCCCCGGAGGGGAGATCAGCAATCCGGGTGACTACGGCGACGAGGGCTTCTGCTACCAGGAGTTCCGGGCACTGCCCGAGTTCGCCGGGAGCCGCATGGTGCTGGGCAGCTGGATCGTCGACGGCGAGTCCGCGGGTGCCGGGCTGCGGGAGAGCGCCAGCCTGATCACCGACGGCTACGCGCGGTTCCTGCCGCACTACATCGACGCGCCACGCCCGGGATGAGTCGTCTACGGTTGGGGCGTGGACTTCGACGCGTACGCCCGGACCGGGGTTGACCTCGTCAACGCACGACTGGACGACCTCGACGACCTGCGCGCCCTCTTCTGCGACGACCAGGAGTGGATGCGCGACGAGGTCGCGGAACGGGACCTGCCGACCTTCCGGCGCGCACAGAAGCGGCTGCGGGACGTCTTCGCGTACGGCACCTCGGGGCGGGACGCCCAGGCGGTGAGCGAACTGAACTCCCTGCTGGAGACGTTCCCGGTGCAGCCACGCATCTCGGGACACGACTCCAGCGACTGGCACATGCACGTGACCAGCCGGGGTGCCTCGGTCAGTTCGGAGTATCTCGCCGGCGCGGTGTGGGGCCTGTCGGTCTGGCTGTGCGAGTACGGCAGCGCCCGGTTCGGTGTCTGCGCCGACGACCGCTGCGGCAACGTCTACCTGGACACCTCGTCCAACTGCTGCCGGCGGTTCTGCTCGGAACGCTGCGCCACCCGCTCGCACGTGGCCGCCCACCGGGCCCGCAAGCGGGCCGCCGTGCCCAGCCAGCCGGACCCGCTGGCACCGGTTTCCTGACCGGCCCCCCGATCGGGCGGGGCGGCGACGGTCAGGCGTCGACCGGGGACGGCGTGTTCAGGTGCTGACGGGCGAAGGCCAGCGCCTCGCGCAGATCCGCCTCGCGAACCTGCCGGCTCTTCGCACCCCGGGTGGTCACCTCCACCGCCACCGAGCCGGTGAAGCCCCGCCCGGCGAGCGAGCGCAGCAGCTCGGCGCAGGGCTGGTTGCCGCGTCCCGGCACCAGGTGCTCGTCGCGTCCCTCGCCGGTGCCGTCACCGAGATGCACGTGCGCAAGGCCGTCGCCCATCCGGTCGGCCATCGCCAGCGCGTCGGTGTGCGAGGCCGCGCAGTGCGACAGGTCGAGCGTGTACGAGGCGTATCCGGCCTCGGTGGGATCCCAACCGGGCAGGTACGGAACGAACTGGCGGCCGGCCATCCGTACCGGATACATGTTCTCCACCGCGAACCGCAGACCGCCGAACTCGCCGGCCACCCGGTCGAGCCCCTCGGCGAAGCCTCGCGCGTACTCCCGTTGCCAGGTGAACGGCGGATGCACCACGACCGTCGGTGCCTCCAGCGTCTCGGCCAGCACCGCGGCCCGACGGAGCCGCTCCCACGGATCAGGGCTCCACACCCGCTGGGTGACAAGCAGACAGGGAGCGTGCACGGAGAGCACCGGCACCCCGTAATGGTCGGACAGTCCCCGCAGCGCGCCCGCGTCCTGGCTGACCGCGTCGGTCCACACCATCACCTCGAGGCCGTCGTAGCCGTGCGTCGCGGCCAGCTGAAACGCCGCCGCGGTCCGCTCAGGGAAGACCGAGGAACTGGACAGGAGCACCGGGACGCGGGAAGTCACACCACCGAGGGTAGCCGCCGCGCGTTGAGACACCATGACGAGAGTACGTAAACCGGACAGCGAGGACGACGGGGATCACACCGGCGCCAGTCGATCCAGCCGGCTGAGGATCACACCCTCCCGTAGTGCCCACGGACAGACGTCCAGGGAGTCCACCCCGAGCCGACGCATCACCGCCTCGGCGACCACGGCACCGGCCAGCAGTTGGTGGGAGCGCCCCGCGCTGACCCCCTCCAACTCGACGAGCTGCGCGGGTGGGATGTGCCGGATGAAGCCGAGCACCTGCCGCAGCCCGGACCGGGTGAGCCGGCGTCGGGCCCAGAGTCCGGCACCGCTGGGGGCCGCACCGGCGAGCCGGGCCAGCGTACGGAACGTCTTGGAGGTCGCCACCGGCCGTTCCCAACCCACCTCGGTCATCCGCTCGACCACCGGATCGAGGTGGGCGTCGACGTACTGTCGCAGCTCCTCCACCGTCTCGGGTGCCGGCGGGACGGTGCTTTCCGGATCGACGCCGAGCCGGTCCCGGGTCAACCGACCGGCCCCGAGGGGCAGCGACACCGCGACGTCCGGATCCTCGTCGACACCGGCCGCGATCTCCAGCGAGCCGCCGCCGATGTCCAGCACCAGCAGCCGCCCGGCGGACCAGCCGAACCACCGGCGGACCGCGAGGAACGTCATCCGCGCCTCGTCGGCGCCGGAGAGCACCTCCAGCCGTACGCCTGTGGAGTCCCGCACCCGGGCCAGGACGTCTGCCGCGTTCGTGGCGTCCCGCACCGCGGAGGTGGCGAAGGCGATCAGGTCGTCCACCTCCAGCGCGGCGGCCGCCGTACGCGCCGCGTCCACCGCCGTGACCAGGGCGTCGGCGCCGACCTCGCGGAGCGCGCCGTCCGGGCCGATCTGCTCGGCGAGGCGCAGCACCGCCTTTTCCGAGTGCGCCGGCCACGGGTGCGCGCCACGGTGAGCGTCGACCACCAGCAGATGCACCGTGTTCGAACCGACGTCGAGGACACCCAGTCGCATGGGAGAACCCTAGGCCCACCCGGTTCGCGCCACTCGCCGACCTGCCCGCCGCACCACGCGTACGCTGGCCGGGTGACAGGGCAGATCGAACTCCGTGTGCTGGTGGACGACCCGGCCGACCCGCGCAGCCGGGAGGTGCCGCTGGACTTTCCCCGAGAGTGGATCGAGTTTGTCGACCCGGCGGACGAGCGGCACCTGATCCGGGCCGACCTCACCTGGCTGCTGTCCCGGTGGACCTGCATCTTCGGCCGGGGTTGCCACGGCATCATCGCCGGCCGGTCGGCCGACGGCTGCTGCTCGCACGGTGCGTTCTTCACCGACTCCGACGACGAGTCGCGGGTCCGTGCGGCGGTGAAGCGGCTGACGCCGCAGACCTGGCAACACTATCGGCGCGGGTTCAAGAACTGGACCGAGAACGACACCGTGGACGGCAAGACCCCGGCACGGCGCACCGCCACCCAGGGAGCGGACGGCCCCTGCGTCTTTCTCAACGACGCGGACTTCCCGGGCGGGGGCGGCTGCGCGCTGCACGCCCAGGCGCTGCGCGACGGGGCGCATCCGCTGGAGTACAAGCCGGACGTGTGCTGGCAGCTACCGATCCGCCGCGACCAGGAGTGGGTGAAGCGGCCGGACAACACGAAGGTGCTGGTGTCCACGCTCGCCGAGTTCGACAGGCGCGGCTGGGGTGCCGGCGGGCACGACCTCGACTGGTGGTGCACCTCCTCCACCGACGCGCACGTGGGGGCCGACCCGATGTACCTGTCGTACGCCCCGGAGCTGACCGCGCTGATCGGCGAATCCGGGTACGCCAAACTGGCCGAGCTGTGCGCGGCGCGGACCCGGCAGGGCCTCGTCGCCCCCCACCCCGCCGACGGCGCCTGACGCGGCGTCAGGCGGAGTCCGCTGCCGGCCGGCCCGGCCGGGCGCCACAGCAAGCCATCACACAGGGCAACGATCCGCATCCGACCCAACCAACCCCCTTACCACCTTTGCTCTGCTTACCTATACGCACAGGTAGCTCTGCGTGGTCGGCGTCGCGCCCTTCAGCCGCGAGAGCGACCACACAAGCCCTGGTCAGCGAGTTGTGCGTATAGGTAAGCAGAGCAAGGGAGCCGAGTAGGAGACTGGGTGGGCGGCTGCGGCGTTACGCAACGCAACTGGGCCGGGATAGTGACAGATCGTCATCAACGACGGCAGTCAGAAGCGGGTGCGGTCGGATCACGGCTCGAACTTGTAGCCGAGACCGCGCACCGTGACGATGTGGCGCGGGGTGGAGGGCTCCGGCTCGATCTTGGAGCGCAGCCGCTTGACGTGCACGTCCAGCGTCTTCGTGTCGCCGACGTAGTCGGCACCCCAGACCCGGTCGATCAACTGGCCCCGGGTGAGCACCCGACCCGCGTTGCGCAGCAGCAGCTCAAGCAGCTCGAACTCCTTGAGCGGCAACTGCACCGCGCCCCCGTCCACGGTCACCACATGCCGCTCGATGTCCATCCGGACCGGCCCGGCGGCAAGCGTCGGCGCGCCCGACTCGGGTGCCTCCGGGCTCTGCCGGCGGAGCACCGCGCGGATCCGGGCGACCAGTTCCCGGGGAGAGTACGGCTTGGTCACGTAGTCGTCGGCGCCGATCTCCAGGCCTACCACCTTGTCGATCTCGCTGTCCCGAGCGGTGACCATGATGATCGGTACGTGCGAGCGCTGGCGCAGCTGCCGGCAGACCTCGGTACCGGACATCTCCGGCAGCATCAGGTCGAGCAGGACGATGTCGGCGCCGGTCCGGTCGAACTCGGTGAGAGCCGACGTCCCCGTGGCAGCCACCGAGACCTCGAACCCCTCCTTGCGGAGCATGTACGACAGGGCGTCTGAGAACGACTCCTCGTCCTCGACCACCAGAACGCGACTCAACGGCGTTTCCTTTCCATCGGTCCGACCGGACGGAGCCCGGCCTGATCCATATCCGGTCAGACCTGCCGGAGCTCGGCCGAACCGGCCTCGATCCCAGCAGTCGGCAGTGTCGCCAGCAGGTCGTCCGGCGGGCTGGCGGGCAGCCGGAGGGTGAACGTCGACCCACCACCAAGAGTGCTCGCCACATCCACCCGGCCGCCATGGTTGCTCGCGATGTGCTTGACGATCGCCAGCCCCAGGCCGGTGCCGCCGGTCGCCCGCGAGCGCGCCTGGTCGGCGCGGTAGAACCGCTCGAAGATGCGGTCGACGTCGGTGGGCGCGATGCCGATGCCCTGGTCGGTGACCGCGATCTCCACCTGCTCTCCGGCGGCCCGGGCGACGATGCGTACCGTCGTGTCCTCGCCGGAGTAGTTGAGGGCGTTCTCGACCAGATTCGCCACCGCCGTGGCGAGCTGGTTGTCGCTGCCGTACACGGTCAGTCCCCGCTCGGCTTCGACGGTCACCTCGATCCGCCGGGCGGCGGCGGCGGTCCGGGTGCGATCGAGCACCTCGGAGATCACCCAGTCCACCGCGACCGGTTCTGGTGCCGGCTGTGGTTCGGCGCCCTGGAGCCGGGTCAGCTCCAGCAACTCCTGCACCAGCCGTCCCAACCGGGTCGACTCGTGCTGGATGCGCTCGGCGAACCGCCTGGCGGCGACCAGGTCCTCGGAGAGATCGGGGTGCCCCTCGTCGGCCGGCTCGGTGGCATCCAACAGTGCCTCGGCGAGCAACTGCAACGCACCGATCGGGGTCTTCAGTTCGTGGCTGACGTTGGCCACGAAGTCCCGGCGGACCCGGGCCAACCGGTGCGACTCGGTCACGTCGGCCGCTTCCACCGCGATGTAACCGTTGCCCAGTCCCATCGCCCGCAGGTGCACGCCGAGCGGGTTCTCACCGGCGTTGTCGCGACCTCGGGGCAGGTCGAGCTCGATCTCGCGTCGTACTCCGGTGCGCCGTACCTGCCCCGCCAGGGTACGGATCAACGGATGCGCCATGATCGAACCCGGCCGTCCACCGGTCCGCAGCAGTCCCATCGCCCGCGCCGCCGGATTGACCAGTACGGGCACGTCATCTGCGTCGAGCACCACGACCCCCGCGCGCAACGAGTCGATCGCGCGGCGGCCGAGCCCGACCTGCACTTCGTCGACGATCGCGAGCCTCCCCTTACCGAACCGGAAACCGGCCCACCTGCTCCCCGTGGACCCGGTCGGCCGGCGCGCCGTCGGGATCATGCGGGACAACCACAGGCCGGCGGCCACCCCGACCACCAGGGCCGCAGCCACACCCACCGTCACCGCCCACGTCACCCGGCGATCGTAGGGTCATTGTTAACCCGGCTATCGCCCAGAACAGGACGAAGCACTCTCACTTCCGGGAAAGTTCACCCGCGCGTCCGGCGTAGTTCATCAGCGTTCACCTCCGGTCCGCCCGGCAGCCCTAGTTTTGGCGGCGTACCTGCGCACATCCCCGCCGGCGGGATCGCCGGCACCGACGGACAGGACGTGAGAATGCGCGACGAGTTCCGGGCCGAACTTCAGGCCGTCAGCCAACTACTGGTCGAGATGGCCGAGGGAGTTCGGGCGGCACTGCGGCAGGCGACCCGGGCCCTGCTCACCGCCGACCGCCGGGCAGCCGAGTCCGTGATCGAACGGGACGCCGAGATCGACGGGCTCTACCGTCAGGTCGAGGAGCGGGTCTGTGACCTGCTCGCCCGCCAGGCCCCGGTCGCCTCCGACCTGCGCGCCATGATCACCGCCCTGCACGTGGCGGCCGACCTGGAACGGATGGGTGACCTGGCCGACCACGTCGCCAAGACGGCGCTGCGCCGGCACCCGTCGCCCGCCGTGCCGGCCGAGCTGCGCCCGGTCTTCACCGACATGGCGAACATCGCCGACCGGATGGCCGAGAAGATCGCCTCGGTGCTGGCTCACCCGGACGCCGATCTCGCGGCCGAACTGGACGGCGACGACGACGCGATGGACGAGCTGCACAAGGGGTTGTTCGGGGTGCTGCTCGGCGCGGACTGGCCGTACGGCGTGGAGACCGCCATCGACGCCACCCTGCTCGGTCGCTTCTACGAGCGTTTCGCCGACCACGCGGTGAACAGCGCCGAGCACGTCGTCTACCTGATCACCGGCGAACCCGTCACCCCCGCCTGAGCCCGTCGAGGGGGCCCCGGCCAGCCCGGGGCCCCCTCGCACGGTGTCGCGGTCAGCGACCCTGGTTGGCCACCGCGGCGGCAGCCGCCTTCGCGGCCTCCGGGTCGAGGTAGGTGCCGCCAAGCGTCTGGGGGCGCAGCAGCGGGTCCAGGTCGTAGCGCAGCGGGATGCCGGTAGGGATGTTGAGCTTGGCGATCGCCTCGTCGCTGATCTGGTCCAGGTGCTTGACCAGCGCCCGCAACGAATTGCCGTGCGCGGCCACCAGCACCGTACGGCCGGCCAGGATGTCCGGCACGATCGAGTCGTACCAGTACGGCAGCATCCGCTCGACGACATCCTTGAGGCACTCGGTACGTGGCATCAGCTCGGTCGGCAGCAGCGCGTACCGCGGATCGCCCACCTGCGACCACTCGTCGTCGTCCGCGATCGGCGGCGGCGGGGTGTCGTACGACCGGCGCCAGAGCATGAACTGCTCCTCGCCGTACTCCTCAAGGGTCTGCTTCTTGTTCTTGCCCTGGAGCGCGCCGTAGTGGCGCTCGTTGAGCCGCCACGACCGGCGCACCGCGATCCAGTGCCGGTCGGCGGCGTTCAACGCCAACTCGGCGGTCCGGATGGCGCGGCGCATCACACTTGTGTGCACCACGTCCGGCAGCAGGCCGTGCTCGCGCAGCAGCTCGCCGCCGCGGCGCGCCTCGCTCTCCCCCTTCGCGGTCAGGTCGACGTCGACCCAGCCGGTGAAGAGGTTCTTGGCGTTCCAGTCGCTCTCGCCGTGCCGAAGCAGGACCAGCGTCCCGACGGTGGGCCCCTCGCTAGCTGTCATGCCGATCATCCTGCCGCAACCCGGAATGGCTCGCGCGGGAAGGGTGGTGACGACCACCACGTGGAAATACAGGTGACCTTGATTCCGGCACGCCACTAGGTTGGTAAGGATCCGATAGATCACCAGGCATTACGGAAACGGGGGCGCCGGCGTGCGCGCGATGCGGGGTTGGTTCCGGGACACCACAGGTGGGCTACCGAGGACCTTCTGGTACCTCTGGACCGGCACGCTGATCAACCGGCTCGGCTCGTTCGTCCTGGTCTTCCTCGCCATCTACCTGACCCAGGAACGCGGCTTCTCCGCCTCACAGGCCGGCCTGGTGCTCGGCGCGTGGGGCGTCGGTGGCGCGGTCGGCACCACCGCCGGTGGCACCCTCACCGACCGGTGGGGCCGCCGGCCGACCCTGCTCACCGCCCATCTCGGCGCCGCGACGATGATGCTCGCCCTGGGCTTCGCCCGCGACCTGTGGACGGTCGCGGCGGGAGCTTTGCTCCTCGGCCTCTTCGCCGAGGCGGCCCGCCCCGCGTTCGGCGCCATGATGATCGACGTGGTGCCGGAGCGGGATCGGCTGCGCGCCTTCTCACTCAACTACTGGGCGATAAACCTCGGCTTCGCCTGCGCCGCGGTGCTCGCCGGCTTCGCCGCCCAGGCCGGCTACCTGCTGCTCTTCGTGGTCAACGCGACCACCACAGTGGTCACCGCGCTGATCATCTTCGTGAAGGTGCGGGAGACCCGGACGGTCACCGTCGACATGCCCCGTGGCGGTGCCCCGGCCGGCGCCCTGCGGACCATCCTGAGCGACCGGGTGTACCTCGGTTTCGTCGCTCTGAACCTGCTCGGGGCACTGGTCTTCCTCCAGCACATCTCGATGCTGCCGATCGCGATGGCCGACTCCGGGCTGAGCCCCGCCACGTACGGATCGGTGATCGCGCTCAACGGTGTCCTGATCGTGGCCGGCCAGCTCTTCGTGCCTCGGCTGATCAAGGGGCGCAGCCGGTCGCACGTGCTCGCCCTGGCCGCGGTGGTGATGGGCGCGGGCTTCGGGCTGACCGCGTTCGCCGACGTCGCCTGGTTCTACGGGCTGACGGTGCTGATCTGGACCCTCGGCGAGATGCTCAACTCGCCGTCCAACGCGACCCTCATCGCCGAGCTCTCCCCCGCCGAGCTGCGCGGCCGCTACCAGGGTGTCTTCTCGCTCTCCTGGCAGCTGGCCGGCGCGGCGGCGCCGATCCTCGGTGGACTGGTGCGGGAGCAGGCCGGCAACGCCACCCTCTGGTTCGGCTGCGCGATGATCGGCCTGGTGATGGCGGTGGGCCACCTGCTCTCCGGCCCGGCCCGGGAACGGCGTGCCATTGCCCTGCGTACCGCCGGTGCCGCTCCCGTCGTCACGGTGCAGTCGACCGCACCGCAGCCCGCCGCCCCGCAGGCGGCCGAGCCGGTGGCCACCTCCCGAGGGTGAGTCCCGCCACCCGGCGTCTCTCCCGTCCGTCGACCCAGGCAAGATCTGTTAGGTGTCCGAACAGATTGGCGAGGTCGGGGCACCGGCCGAACGGCAGCCCGACCTGCCACCGGTGGGGGCGGTTCGTCGCTGGCTGACCGACACCGCGGGCGGCCTGCCCGCGACCTTCTGGTACCTCTGGGCCGGCCTACTGATCAACCGGGCCGGCGCGTTCGCGATGCTCTTCCTGTCGCTCTACCTGACCGCGGCCCGGGGCGCGAGCGAGTCGCTGGCCGGCGTGGTGGTGGGCGCGTACGGCGCGGGCGGGGCGGCCGGGGTGCTGCTCGGCGGGGTCCTGGCCGACCGGTGGGGTCGACGGTCGACCCTGGTGGCGGCACATCTGGTCACCGCCGCCCTGATGGTCGCGCTGGCCCTCAGCCAACACCTCGGCGTGATCGCGGCGCTCGCTCTGCTGGTCGGGGTGACGCACTCCATGCCGAGCCCGGCCTTCGTCGCGGCGATCGTCGACGTGGTGCCGGAGCATCGCCGGTCCCGCGCCTTCAACCTCCAGTTCTGGGCGTTCAATCTCGGCATGGCGGTCGCCTCAGTGCTGGCCGGCCTGCTGGCCGAGGCGAGCTACATGGCCCTCTTCCTGGTCGACGCCGTCGCCACGTTGGCCACCGCCGCGCTCATCGCCTGGAAGGTCCCGGAGACCCTGGCCCGCCGCCGGAGTCCGGCGACTCCGGCCACCGACACCCGCCGGTCGCGTCGCCCCGGACTGCACACCGCGTTGACCGATCGACATTTCCTGGTCTTCGTCGGGCTGACCTTCGTGCTGGCCGTGCTGACCATGCAGGCCTCGACGATCATGCCGTTGGCCATGCGTGCCGACGGGTTGGGGCCGTCGTCGTACGGCGCGGTGGTGGCCCTCGGCGGCGTCCTGATCGTGCTCGGGCAGTTGTTCGTGCCCCGGCTCATCGACCGCCACCGGAAGGCGCACGTGCTGGCCCTGTCGACGGCGCTGCTCGCCGCCGGCTTCGGTGCCCTCGCCATCGCCGACGACCTCGCGTTCTACCTGGGCGCCTGCGTGATCTGGACGGTCGGCTCGATGCTGGCCGCGCCACCCAACGCCCAGATCAACGCGGACCTGGCACCACCGGCGCTGCGGGCCCGCTACCAGTCGGTGTTCTACCTGGCCTTCCCTGCCGCGTCGTTCATTGCGCCGACGATCGGCGGCTTCAGCCTGCAACGGTGGGGCGACGGGCACTGGCTGCTGGTCGGTGCGCTGGGTCTGCTGGCCGCCGGTGCGCACCTGCTCGCCGGACCGTCCCGGGAACGGCGCGTGGCCGCCCTGCGTCACCAGGGCGAACGGGTCGAGCCGTCGTTGGCTGGTCACTCCTGAGCGCACGCGTAATGCCCGGCACGTAACGTGCCGGGCATTTCACGTCGTACGACCGGCGGCGGCGGGCGACACTCACCCCCGTAAGCGACGCCCGCTCGGCCGCCGGTCCAAACAGGTGGGCCACCGTCCCCCAACGGTGTTGGTCCACCCGTCCCCCGCGCCGCGCCCGGCTGCACAGATCTGATCGATCCGCCGCTCCCCCGAACGGTTCCGAGCGTTACGCGGTGCAATAAAGTTAGTGCGGCCCGACCTCGCGATTCAACCTGAGCGACTGTCTCGCCCGTCACAGCTACCGAATCTCCTGAGACGGCGCTTCAGGCCCTCGGTCAAGGCAAACAGCGGGTACCCGGGGGCTATTCCCGCAAACCTCTCACCCGTCTTCCCGATCGGGTGATTCGGTCCGGAAGAAGTTGCTCTGCCGTCCGTCCCGCATCTGGTCCTGGTAGATCAGGTTCAGCCGACGCATGTCGAAGGTGTGGAACCACTCGTCCCAGGTGATCTCGCGGATCCGACTGCTCTCCCGGTAACCCGGAATGTTGAAGGTCAGCACCCCGGCCCGGCCCTCGCGCTCGGTACCGCTGATGGTCGCCGGCTTGGCGCCCCGCTCCCGGGCCCACCGCCGGATGACGTCGTGGTTTGTGGTCACCAGGCTGCGGCCGGGACGCTCCGGCCGGTCCTGGAGCGAGGAGATCAGCTGCGACGACCGGACCGACCGCGAAGTCGACCGCCCGGTCCGCGCCGCGCCACCGCGGGCCGGCCGAGCCTCGGCCGTCCGCCGGGTGGGCGCCGCCTTGCCGGCGCGAGTGGCGGCAGTGCTGGACCCACCGCCCGCCTTGCCGCTCGTGGTCGCCTTGCGCGGGGCCGACTTCCTCGCCCCGGCCGTGCTCCTACCCGCGGCACCCGTCGTGGACCTGCGCGCCGCACTTGTCGTCTTGCGGGCGGTGCCGGCCGTGGACCTGCCCGCCGCACCGGTCGCCTTGCGGGCCGGAGCGGCCCGTTTCGCCGGTGCCGCCTTGGCCCGCCCCGGCGCGGTCCGGCCGGATGCCGCCTGTCTCGTGCCGGACGCCTTCGTGGCGCTGGCCCGGCCGGCCGGACCACTGCTCCGGCGCCCGGCACCGCCGGACCGCAGCGCCTTCGCCAGTGTCTTCACCAGTTCCGGCTTACGCAGGGCAGAGATGCCGGAGACCCCGTACCGCCGCAGTTGTCCCCGAATGTCGTCCACCCGCATCCGGGAGATCTCCGACTCGGAGATCCGTGGCGTGTTCGGGGTCTGGTTACCACCCTGCCGCCTGGTCCTGGTCGCGGTCCCGCCGCGACCCGAGCTGCTTCGCTGAGCCATGGACGCTCACGCTCCTCGACACTCGCCGTCTCGGCGCGGCGGGTCCCAACGCCGCACCGCGCGCAGCGGCTTACCCGTCAGGAGCCGTCCGAACCTCCGGCGGCCGGCGGAGCCGACCGGGCGGCGTCCGAGGGCTCGAACAGGTGCGCGAAGGCCGCCAGGTTGGCGGTGGACTCGCCCCGCTTCACCCGCCACTCCCACTCCCGGCGGATCGAGCTGCCGAACCCGATCTCCAGCATCGTGTCGAAGGACTCGTCGGCGTAGGTCAGCACCGCACCGAACAGCCGGTCCAGCTCGTCGGCGTCGACACCTTCCGGGTTGACCCGGCCGGTGAGGTAGACGTCGCCGACCGCGTCGATGGAGAACGACACGGCGTACATCTTGGCGTTGCGCTGCAACAACCAGGCCCACAGCTCCTCGCGCCGCTCGTCCGGCTGGCGCATCACGAACGCCTCGATCCGCAGCGCGTGCTCGCCGACGATCAGGTTGCAGATCGTCTTGAGCTTGTGCGTGCCGGGCAGGGTCACCGCGTACGACCCCGGGCCGGTGGACTCGCAGGCGAGTTCCCGCTCCGCGCAGACGGACTCGATAAGTGCCCCGAGGTCGCTCATCCGGCCAACTCTACGACGATCACCACAGCATTGCCCGGCTGCCGGTCAGTCACCGTCGCCCCTGGTGGGCCGGGACCGTGCGGCGCTCAGCAGCGGGAGCCGGTGAGTTCGGCGGTGAGGCCGGCCCGGTGGTCGGCGATCGCCTCACCGTAGACGGTGAGCAGGCCGGCGGCGGTGCGGTGCCAGGAGAAGTCCCGGGCGTGCCGGGCGGCACCGACGGACAACTCGGCCCGTCGGGCCCGGTCGGGCAGCAGGCGGGCCAGCGTACCCGCCCAGTCCGCCGGATCGTGTCCGCGCACCAGCACCCCGCTGACCTGGTCGCGCACCGCGGTGACCAAGCCGCCGACGGCGGCGGCCACCACCGGTGTACCGCAGGCCTGGGCCTCCAGCGCGACCAGGCCGAAGGATTCGTTGTACGACGGCACCGCGACCAGGTCGGCCGCCTGGTACAGCAGGGGCAGTTCCGCTCCGGTGCGCGGCGGCAGGAAGTGCACCCGGTCGGCGACGCCGAGCGAGTCGGCCAGCTCGATCAGGGCGGTGGGCCGGTCCAGGCCGGTGCCGCTGGGGCCGCCGCAGATCACCACCGCGACCTCACGGGCCAGCTCGGCATCCCGCGCGCGCAGGGCGGCGATCGCGCGGATGAGCACGTCGGGTGCCTTCAGCGGCTGGATCCGCCCGACGAAGGCGACCAGGTGGCCGCGGGTCGGCAGGCCCAACCGGACCCGGGCGGCGATGGTGGCGGCGTCCCGGTCGCCGGCGGCCGGACGGAACCGCTCCAGGTCGACGCCGGGCTCGACCACCGCGACCCGGGTGGGCTCGGCGTCGTACCGGCCGATCAGGTCCCGCGCCTCGACCCGGGTGTTCGCGACCAGCCGGTCCGCCTCCGCGACCACCTGCTCCTCACCGATCACCCGCGCCTTGGGCTCCGGCCGGTCACCGGCGGCCAACTGCGCGTTCTTCACCTTGGCCAGGGTGTGCGCGGTGTGCACGAGCGGCACCCCCCAGCGATCCTTGGCCAGCCAGCCGACCTGCCCGGAGAGCCAGTAGTGGGAGTGGATGAGGTCGTAGTGGCCCGGCGGGCGGGCCGCCTCGGCGCGCAGCACCCCCGCGGTGAACGCACAGAGCTGACCGGGCAGCTCCTCCTTGGTCAGGCCCTCCAGCGGGCCGGCCATCACGTGCCGGACGTGCACCCCGGGCGCCACCTCCACCACCGGTGGCAGGTCACCGGAGGTGGCCCGGGTGAAGATCTCGACCTCGACGTTCGCCTCGGCCAACCGCCGGGAGACCTCCAGGATGTAGACGTTCATGCCGCCCGCGTCCCCGGTGCCCGGCTGGTGCAGCGGTGAGGTGTGTACCGACAGGGTGGCGATCCGCCGGGGTCGCGGCCACGGCAGGGAACCTCGCTGACGACCGACACCGGTGTGCTCTTCCGCCACGTCCGCTCCCTTTGCCACGGTTGATGCCGTCCCGCACGACCGGCGCTTCTGCGTCAACACTCCACGCCGGATGTCATCTTCCCGATCGGCGGCGGGAAATACGTCGGGCAGGTCCCCGGGCGTGACCGACCTCATGGCGACCGTGCCGCCCACCGCCCGCCGACGGGGAGCGAGAATGGCCGGATGAGTCGTGTCGCGATCGTCACCGGAGCGTCCAGCGGGATCGGCGCCGCCACCGCCCGGCGGCTCGCCGGCGAGGGCTTCCACGTGCTCGCCGCGGCACGGCGTACCGACCGGCTTGTCGAACTGGTCGCCGAGATCACCGCCGCCGGCGGTTCCGCGACCGCGGTGGGCTGCGACGTCACTTCCGACGAGTCGGTGGCCGACCTGGCTCGGGCCGCGCAGCAGGCCGGCGGGCCGGTGACCCTGCTGGTGAACAACGCGGGTGGGGCACGTGGGCTGGACCCGGTGGAGTCCGGCGCGATCGGTGACTGGCAGTGGATGTACGACGTCAACGTGCTCGGCACGCTGCGGGTGACCCAGGCGCTGCTGCCGCTGCTGGCGGCCTCCGGGGCGGGCACGATCGTCGTCGTCTCGTCGACCGCCGGCTTCACCGTGTACGAGGGTGGGGGCGGCTACACCGCGGCGAAGCACGCGCAGACCGCGATCGCCGGCACGCTACGCCTGGAGTTGTGCGGGCGCCCGGTCCGGGTGATCGAGATCGACCCGGGCATGGTGAAGACCGACGAGTTCTCGTTGACCCGCTTCGGCGGGGACGTCGACCGGGCGGAGGAGGTCTACGCCGGGGTCGCCGAGCCGCTGCTCGCCGAGGACGTCGCCGACTGCATCGCCTGGTGCGCCACCCGACCGCAGCACGTGAACGTGGACCGTCTCGTGGTCCGGCCGCTGGCCCAGGCCGCCCAGCACAAGGTGCACCGGGCCGGCTGAGCCCGGGGTCCACAATGACGTCGCGGGCGTACCGACCGCTCGGTGCGGTGACTCGGGGGACCACCCATCCCAACCGGCTCCGCCGGGTGGACAACTGGATCGTGGAGACCTGCGCCGGGCCGCTACGCGCCGCACCGGACCCGCTGGTGGTGGACCTCGGCTACGGTGCGACCCCGGTGACCGCTGTGGAGTTGCGCGCCCGACTCGCCGCCCGCGTCCGCGCCGACGTGCGGGTGGTCGGGCTGGAGATCGATCCGGTACGCGTCGCCGACGCACAGCCCGCCGCCGATCCACCCGGGCTCACCTTCGCCCGCGGCGGTTTCGAGCTGGCCGGCCTGCGTCCCGCTCTGATCCGCGCGTTGAACGTGCTGCGTCAGTACGACGAGAGCGAAGTGGCCGGCGCGTGGGCCACACTGTGCGCCGGGCTGGCTCCGGGCGGGCTGCTGGTGGAGGGGACCTGCGACGAGCTGGGGCGGCTCGGCGGGTGGGTGCTGCTCGATGCCGACGGGCCGCGCTCGCTGACCCTGGCCGCCCGGCTGACCACCCTGGAAACTCCGGCCGAGCTGGCCGAGCGGCTACCGAAGGCGCTGATCCACCGCAACGTGCCGGGTGAACGGATCCACGACCTGATCCGGGCCCTGGACGACGCCTGGCGCGCCGCCGCCGGCTACGCCCCCTTCGGCCCCCGCCAGCGCTGGCTGCACGCCGTGTCGGCCCTCCGCGCCCAGGGCTGGCCGGTTCTCGACCGCCCCCGCCACTGGCGCCACGGCCGCCTCACCGTCCCCTGGCCCACAATCTCCCCCACCTGACCCCCACCCCTGCCACCTGGGTGAAGTGGGTGGGGTTAGAGGGTGCAGTTGATGAGGACGGGTTCGGGGTGGAGGGTTACGCCGAACCGGTTCTGGACGCCGTCGCGGATCTCCCGGGCCAGGTCGAGCAGGGCCCGGGTGCTGGCGGTGCCGGTGGGGTTGGTCAGGGCGAGGGTGTGCTTGGTGGAGATGGCGGTGCCCTCGGGGCCGGGATACCCCTTGCCGAAGCCGGCCTTGTCGATCAGCCAGGCGGCGCTGACCTTGACCATGTCGCCGGCACCCGGCCACGCCGGCGGCTCACCCAGCTCGGCGGCCCGCTGCCGCAGATCGGCGTACGCCGTGGCGTCGAGGACCGGGTTGGT
The DNA here is from genome assembly GCF_040660295.1 of Micromonospora sp. NPDC049891. NCBI lineage: Bacteria > Bacillati > Actinomycetota > Actinomycetes > Micromonosporales > Micromonosporaceae > Micromonospora > Micromonospora sp. NPDC049891. Next base: position 150,915 of record NZ_JBFAML010000008.1, on the reverse strand, counting down.
GAAGAACGAGCCGACGGAGCGGGTGTCCGGGTCGTCCGCGTCGAGCACCATGCCCTTGCCCGCGCGTAGTCCCAGCACCGTGGCCCGGGCCTGCGCCAGCGGCACCCGGTCACCGACCTCGACGCCGAGCGCCCGGCCCAGCTCCGCGTAGCGCACCGGGCCGGACAGCGGCGAGCGGGCCAGCCGGAAGTCCACCGAGAGCACCACCCAGCGCTCGTTGTACTTGAAGATGCTGGACCGGTAGGCGAAGCCGCAGTCGGCGGCGTCGACCTGCCCGACGGTCCCGGCCATCCGGTCGTAGACCTGCACGGCGGTGATGGTCTCGGCGACCTCCTGCCCGTACGCCCCGACGTTCTGGATCGGGGTGGCACCTGTCGAGCCGGGGATGCCGGACAGGCACTCCAGCCCCGACCAGCCGTTGCGTACCGTCGCGGCGACCAGGTCGTCCCACGGCTCACCGGCCTCCACCCGTACCGTCACGGTCTGCTCGTCCTCGGTCAGCACCCGCAGCCCACGGGAGCGGACGAGGACCACCGTGCCGGGGAAGCCGGCGTCACCGATCACCACGTTGCTGCCGCCGGCGATCAGGAGGATCTCGGAGCCCGCCTCGCGTACCCGGCTGACGATCTCGTCGGCGTTGCCGGCGGTCACGACCCGGCCGGCCGGCCCACCCAGGCACAATGTGGTGTATTGCGCCAGATCGCCCGTGCTGGCGGGTTGAGCGGCGGCTGTCGGCTGGGCGTAGACGTCAGACACGCCTCTCACCCTAGGCTGAGGGGTAGCCGTGGCACCCACTGGTGGCCCGGTCACCCCCGGGAGGATGGCGATGAGCAGATTGCACGGCACCAAGGACTTCTGGATCGGTGCGCTCCGGGCGGAGGGCCCGGCGTTCGCGGCCGCGGTGGCCGAGGCGCCACCCGAGACACCTGTGCTGTCCTGCCCCGGTTGGACCGTGACCGACCTGACCCGCCATCTCGCCGGAATCTACCGGTGGGTGCACGACGTGGCCGGCTCGGGTGATCCGGCGGCACCGCAGCAGAGCCGGTCACAGCCGGTCGATCCGGCTGCGGGCGTCACCGCCGTCCAGCAGTGGCAGCAGGCGTACGACGAACTGATGGCACTCTTCGACGCGCTCGACCCGGAGGCCCCGGCGTGGAACTGGGCTCCCCAGCCGAAGAAGGCGGCCTTCTGGCCGCGCCGGATGGCCCACGAGACGGCGGTGCACCGTTGGGACGCCCAGCTCGCCATCGCCGCGGGTGAGCCGATCGAGGCCAAGCTCGCGGCCGACGGGGTCAGCGAGGTGCTTGACACCTGGTTGCCGGCCGGCCGGCGCAGGTCGGGCGGCCCGTGGCAGGGCGTGGTCCGGCTGACCGCCACCGACGCCGCCCAGGAGTGGTACCTGCGGCTGCGCGGCGAGGGGGTCGCCCTGCTCGACACCGGCACCATCCTCGACCACGACGACCATCACGCCCGGGTGCAGGTGAGCGGCACCGCCAGCGACCTGCTGCTGGCGCTCTGGGGGCGGGTCAGCTTCGACACCCTGACCGTCGCGGGCGACCGCACCCTGCTCGACGGGGTCCGCACCGGCTGATCTCCCACGTGCCCACGGGCGGCCCGCCGTTGCTGCGGAGGCCGCCCGTGGCCATTCTGTGACCCCTCCCGAGAGAGCGCTCTCTTGACACCGGTCCGGCGCGGACCGCAGGCTACGAGAGAGCGCTCTCAGAACCATTCCACCACCACCCCGACCTGAGAGGGGTCATCAGACAATGGGCACATTCCCGCGTCACCGCCTCGCGGCGGTCGCTCTGGCCGCCACCGGCGTCCTGCTCGTCACCAGCGGCTGCGGCGGCGACGGCGACGAGGCTGCCGGGGACGGCAAGATAACGCTCACCGTCGACGTCTTCGGGCAGTTCGGCTACGAGCAGCTCTACCAGCAGTACATGGACGCCAACCCGAACGTGAAGATCGTCGAGCGGGGCACCGGCGGCAACCTCGACGAGTACTCGCCGAAGCTGACCCAGTGGCTCGCCGCGGGCAAGGGCGCCGGCGACGTGGTGGCCATCGAAGAGGGCCTGATGGTCGAGTACAAGGCCAACCCGGACAACTTCGTCAACCTGCTCGACCACGGTGCCGCCGACCTCAAGGGCAACTTCCTGGAGTGGAAGTGGAACCAGGGGCTCACCGCCGACGGCCAGAAACTGATCGGGCTCGGCACCGACGTCGGCGGCATGGCCATGTGCTACCGCACCGACCTCTTCGAGAAGGCCGGCCTGCCCACCGACCGGGAGAAGGTCTCCGAACTCTGGCCGACCTGGGAGGACTACATCGCCACCGGCGAGAAGTTCAAGGCGGCCAACACCGGTGCCTCGTTCCTGGACGCGGCCACGAACACCTTCAACACGATCGTGCTCCAGACGGCCGGCAACGCGCAGGGCTACCACTACTACGACACCAGCGACAACCTGGTGGTGGACAGCAACCCGGCGGTGAAGCAGGCCTGGGACACCACCATGAACATCATCAACGCCGGCCTGTCGGGCAAGTACGGCTCCTGGTCGGAGGAGTGGGTCTCCGCCTTCAAGCAGGCCAAGTTCGCCACCATCGCCTGCCCCGCCTGGATGACCGGCGTGATCGAGGGCAACGCCGGGCCGGAGGCCAAGGGGAAGTGGGACATCGCCCGGGTACCCGGCAACGGCGGCAACTGGGGCGGCTCGCACCTGGCCGTGCCCCGGCAGAGCAAGCACCAGGACGAAGCGGTCAAGCTGGCCAAGTTCCTGACCAGCGCCGAGGGGCACATCGGCGCGTTCAAGGCCAAAGGTCCGCTGCCGTCCTCGCCGCAGGCGCTCGACGACCCCGCCATCACCGAGGCCACGAACGCGTACTTCTCCGACGCGCCGGTCGGCAGGATCTTCGGTGAGGGCGCGAAGACGCTGAAGCCGGTCTACATGGGCCCGAAGAACCAGGCCGTCCGCACCGAGGTGGAGAACGCGGTCCGCACCGTCGAGCTGGGGCAGCGTAACCCCGAGCAGGGATGGCAGGACGCTATCAACAACGCCAAGAAGGCCGCCGCCAAGTAACCGGCCCGACGGCCCCACCCCCGCCGCCGGTCCAGGGTCCGCCGCGTCCGCTCGACGCGTTCGGCGGCCCGCCCTGGACCGGCGCGGGGCGGGGGCGTGAAAGGAGTCAACGGGTCATGGCGTTGCAGCTCGACGCGCGACCGCCGGCCACACCGGCGCCGCGCAACACCCGCCCGTCCCGGGCCGGCCGGCTGAGCCGGATCGACGCGAAGTACTCGCCCTACCTCTACATCGCCCCGTTCTTCGTGATCTTCGCGATCTTCGGGGCCTGGCCGCTGGCGTACACCTTCTGGGTCTCCCTGCACGACTGGGACCTGCTGGGCAGCGACCCCACCTTCATCGGCGCGGAGAACTACACCCGGCTGCTTGTCGACAGCGACTTCTGGCACTCGGTGGTCAACACCCTCGGCATCTTCGTGCTCAGCACCCTCCCGCAGCTGCTCGCCGCGCTCTGGCTGGCGAACCTGCTCAACCGGCAGCTCCGCATGCGTACCGGTTGGCGGATGGCGGTGCTGGTGCCGAACGTCACCTCCACGGCCGCCGTGGCGATCGTGTTCGGGGTGCTGTTCGGCCGTGAGTTCGGCATGGTCAACTGGCTGCTCGACCTGGTCGGCGTCGACGGCATCGAATGGAAATCCAACCGGTTCGCCTCCTGGGTCGCCATCTCGACAATGGTCGACTGGCGCTGGACCGGCTACAACGCGCTGATCTTCCTGGCCGCCATGCAGGCCATCCCCCGCGACCTCTACGAGGCGGCGGCGATCGACGGCGCGAACCGGGCCCGGCAGTTCTGGACCATCACCGTGCCGCTGCTCAAGCCGACGATCATCTTCTGCGTCATCATCTCCACAATCGGCGGGCTCCAGCTGTTCACCGAACCCCGGCTGTTCCACTCCGGCACCAACGCGATCCGCGGTGGGCCGATGCGCGAGTCGCAGACGATGACCATGTACATGTTCGAGAACGCCTTCGCGCCCTACTACAACTTCGGCTACGGATCCGCCGTCGCCTGGCTGCTCTTCGCCCTGATCGCCATCGTCGCGGCGATCAACGTACTGATCATCCGCCGGCTCGGTGCCGGTGCCCGGCCGGACACCGGCAAGCGGAAGGGAGCCTCCCGATGAGCGAGCGAGTCATTCGGCTCGGTGCGGTGGTGCCTCAGCGTGCCGCCGGGCGAAGCGAGGTGGCGCGATGAGCAGGCTGTGGCGGGCGAGCCCGCTCACGTACTTCGCACTTGTCGCCGCCGGGGTGCTGTCGGTCTTTCCGATCTACTGGATGTTCGTGGTGGCCAGCCGGTCCAGCGACGCGATGGGTCAGCTGCCACCGCCGGTGACCCCCGGCGGCAACCTGGGCGCCAACATCTCCCGGTTGTTCGCCAACACCGACGCCTACTTCCTGACCGGTCTGATCAATTCGGCGATCGTCGCCACGGTGGTCACCGCCTCGGTGGTGCTCTTCTCCACCCTGGCCGGGTTCGCCTTCGCCAAGCTGCGGTTCCGGGGCAGCAACGCGCTGCTGATGATCATCATCGCGACGATGATGGTGCCCACCCAGCTCGGCATCATCCCGCTGTACATGCTGATGACGAAGCTGAACCTGAACGACCGGCTGCCGGCCGTGATCATGCCTGCGCTGGTCACCGGGTTCGGGGTGTTCATGATGCGGCAGTACGCCGGGCAGGCGGTCAGCAGCGAGCTGATCGAGGCGGCCCGGGTGGACGGTTGCGGTACCGCCCGCATCTACTGGAACGTGGTGGTGCCGGCACTGCGGCCGGCCGCCGCCGTGCTCGGTCTGCTCACCTTCATGACCACCTGGAACGACTTCCTCTGGCCGTACGCGGTGCTCAACGACCCGGAGAATCCCACCGTGCAGCTATCGTTGCGGGCCCTGTCTGACGGCTACTACCAGGACATGTCCCAGGTCTTCACCGGCACGGCCATCGCCACGCTGCCCCTGCTGCTGGTATTCGTCCTGTTCGGCCGCCAGATCATCGGCGGGATCATGGAAGGTGCGGTCAAGGCGTGACTGAGTTGAGATTTCCGGACAACTTTCTCTGGGGTGCGGCCACCGCGGCGTACCAGATCGAGGGGGCGGCCCGCGACGACGGGCGCGGCGAGTCGATCTGGGACACCTTCAGCCGTACGCCCGGCAAGGTGCACGCCGGCCACACCGGTGACGTCGCCTGCGACCACTACCACCGGTACGCCGACGACGTCGCGCTGATGGCGGAGCTGGGGTTGCAGGCGTACCGCTTCTCGGTGTCCTGGCCCCGCATCCAGCCCGACGGCAGCGGCCCGGTCAACCCGCGCGGCCTGGACTTCTACGACCGGTTGACGGACGCGCTGCTGGGCCGGGGCATCGACCCGATCATCACCCTCTACCACTGGGACCTGCCGCAGACGTTGCAGGATCGGGGCGGGTGGACCAGCCGGGACACCGCCGAGCACTTCGCCACCTACGCCGCCGCGTTGTACGCCCGCCTGGGCGACCGGGTCGGCACCTGGACCACGCTCAACGAGCCGTGGTGCTCGGCGTACCTCGGCTACGGCAACGGGGTGCACGCCCCCGGGGTGCAGGACCCGGGTGCCGCATTCACCGCCGTACATCATCTGCTGCTCGCGCACGGCCTGGCCGTCCAGGCGCTGCGCGCGGGTGGCGCCGGCCGCGTCGGGGTCACGCTCAATCCCGCAGACGTACGCCCCGCCGAGCCGAACAGCGCCGCCGACGCGGCCGCCGCGCGCCTCGTCGACGGCCTGCACAACCGGATATTCCTCGATCCGTTGCTGGTCGGCGGGTACCCGGACGACGTCCGCGAGCATGTCGCGCGGATGGTCGAGCCGGCCTTCGTGCAGGACGACGACGAGAAGATCATCGCAGCGCCGATCGACCTGCTCGGCATCAACTACTACGCGCCGACCTACGTCGCCGGACGGCCGGACGGCGCCGGTGGCGGCGGGGCGTACCCAGGCACCGAGGGAAAGGTGCAGTTCCTGGCGCCGGTGGGGCCGCTCACCGACATGGGTTGGATGATCGAACCGGCCGGACTGACCCGGCTGCTGGAACGCATCGCCACCGACTACCCGGCGGTGCCACTGCTGATCACCGAGAACGGCGCCGCCTTCCCGGACAAGTCCGCCACGGACGTGACCAGCCCGGTTCAGGACACCGACCGGATCGCCTACCTCGACGGCCACCTGCGCGCCGCGCACGAGGCCATCGCCCGGGGCGTCGACCTGCGCGGCTATCTCGTATGGTCATTGCTTGACAACTTCGAGTGGGCCGAGGGGTACCGTAAGCGATTCGGCATCGTGCACGTCGACTACCTCACTCAGCGGCGTACACCGAAGTCCAGCGCCCGGTGGTACCAGGAGGTGATCTCCCGGAACGGGCTGTGACGAGGTGGTGGTTTCTCCGATGACGGGGGCGCAGCGGCCCACTCTGGAAGCGGTGGCACGACGGGCCGGGGTGTCCCGGGCCACCGTTTCCCGGGTGGTCAACGGTTCGACCACGGTCGCCGAGCCGATCCAGGAGGCGGTCCGCCAGGCGGTCGCCGAGCTGGGGTACGTGCCGAACCTGGCCGCACGCACCCTCGTCACCCAGCGGACCGACTCGATCGCCCTGGTGATGCCGGAGGAGGCCACCCGGGTCTTCTCCGACGACCAGGTCTTCCCCGGCATCATCCGCGGCGCCGCACAGGAGTTGGAGGCCGCCGACAAGCAGTTGGTGCTGATGCTTGCCGGATCGCCGGCCGGGCATGAACGGGTCGCCCGGTACACCACCGGGCGGCACGTCGACGGGGTGCTGTTCGCCTCGCTGCACGGGGCTGATCCGCTGCCCGCCCGGCTGGCCGCGCTGGGCATCCCGGTGGTGTGCAGCGGCCGGCCGCTGGACGGGGCGGACGTGCCGTACATCGACGTCGACCAGGTCGGTGGGGTCACCCGCGCGGTACGGCACCTGATCGACAGTGGTCGACGTCGCATCGCCACCATCGCCGGGCCGCAGGACATGGTCGCCGGCATCGAGCGGCTGGCCGGCTACCGGGACACCGTGGTCGCCGCCGGGCTGCCCGAGATGGTGGCGGTGGGCGACTTCACCCGCGAGTCCGGCGCGGCGGCGATGCGCGAACTGCTCGACGCCCACCCCGACCTGGACGCCGTCTTCGCCGCGTCGGACCTGATGGCGCACGCCGCCCTGCGTACGCTGCGCGAGGCGGGACGACGGGTGCCGGAGGACGTGGCGGTGATCGGCTTCGACGACATCGAGACCGCCGCGTACACCGATCCGCCGCTGACCACCGTCCGGCAACCGATAGTGGAGCTGGGCCGGCAGGGCACCCGGCTGCTGCTCCGCCTCGCCGCCGGCGAACAGGTCGAGCCGGCCCTCATCCTGCCCACCGAGCTGATCATCCGCGAGTCCGCCTGAGGCGGGACGGCGGTGTACGGCGAGTGCGTGGGTACGTTTCTTGTCGCCCGGGCGACAAGAAACGTACCCAGCTTCAGATTCAATCGACAGATGCGGATACCTGGGGACGGCGCCGACGCGTTGCAGTGGTTGCTGTTCGAGCAGTCGGGGATCGTCAGCTGGGCGCAGGCCACCGCCGAACTGCCCCCGGCGAAAGTCCGGCACCTGCTGGCGACAGGGCGGTGGGGCAGGGTGTGTCGGGGAATCCTGCGGGCCGCCTCGATCGATGAGCCGTACCGTCGAGAGCAGCACTGGTGGGTGGCGGTGCTGGCGGCCGGTCCGGGTGCGGTGCTCGCCGGGCTGGCGGCGGCGACAGCGGGCGGGCTACGTGGCAACTGGCGCTACGAGACCGTCGACGTGCTGGTCCCGCATCACCGACGTCGGGCAGACCTGCTGCGTCGGCTGCCGCTCGGCCTTCCTGCGGCCCGGGTACGCCGGTCCCGGCAACTGCCGACCGAGGACCGACAGCGTGGGCGGCCCGACCGCACGTCGATGGCGCGATCCCTTGTGGATGCGGCGCAGTGGGCGCGTACCGACGAGGATGCGCAACAGATTCTCGCGGCCGGCTGCCAGCAGCGGCGGGCGACTCCGGCGGAGATCGGCGCGGTCCTCGCCCGCCTGCCCCAGGCCCGGCGGCGGGTCCTGATCCGACAGACATTGCAGGACATCGCCGGTGGCGCCGAGGCGCTCTCCGAGATCGACCTGGTCCGGCTCTGCCGGCGCCACCACCTCCCGGCACCGACCGCGCAGCAGCGTCGTCGGGACGCCGACGGACGGATCCGCTATCTGGACGCCTACTGGCCGCAGTGGCGACTGCACGTGGAGATCGACGGTGCGCACCACATGGACGCCCGACACTGGGCGGCGGACCTGCGCCGGCAGAACCGAGTTTGGATCGAGGGCGACCGCATCCTCCGGTTCACCGCCTTCGACGTCCGGCACCGCCCCGACGACGTCGCCGCCCAACTCCGCGCAGCCCTGGCGGCCGCCGGCTGGCGGGGCTGAGCGTGGGTACGTTTGTTGCTGCCTCAGCGACAAGAAACGTACCCACCCCCTCGATGCCGAGTCGGGCGGAGCGGGGGTGGGGGTGGAAAAGCGGGCGCGGAGGTCGGTCGGGTCCGGTTAGCCTGCGGCCCGTGATTGATCCGGCTATACCTCCCATGCTCATCCGTGCCGCACACCCCGACGACGCGCCAGCAGTGGTGGCGCTGCGGAGGTTCGTGTTCCCCTTCCTGGTCCGGGGCGTCGCGTCCACCCGGCAGTTGATCGCCGCCCCACCTCCAGGTCTGCACTGGACCGGCTTCGTCGCCGAGGTCGACGGGCACATCGTGGGCTGGGTGTGCGCGTCCCGCAACGAGCACACCGCCGAGGCTGTCGGGGAGGTGTCGCTGCTGCATGTACACCCCGATCACCGGCGTCGTGGGATCGGCAGCGCGCTGCTGGCCGAGGCGGTGACGCACCTCGCCCCACTCGGCCTGACCCGGCTGCACGGGCGCGCGCTGCCGGAGGCGCTGCCGTTCGCCCGACGGCACGGCTTCACCCCGAGTCGCCAGGAGCGCTTCTCGGCCCTGGAACTGCACGCACTGCCACCGCTGCCGGCAGCCCCCGACGACGTCCGGCTTGTTCCACTGACGGACGTCGACCCTCGCCGTGTGCACAGGGTGGACGTGCTGGCCAGCGCCGACGAGCCGGGCGATGTCGTGTCCGGCGCGATCGGCTATGCCGACTGGCTCGCCACCACCTGGGACAACGTCGGGCTGGACCGGGAGGCCAGCATGGGCGCCGAGGTCGCCGGCGAGTTGGTGGCCATCAGCCTGGTGAAACGGGACGGCGAGCGGATGTGGTCGGATTACACCGGCACCGTGCCGCAGCACCGGGGACGCGGGCTGGCCCGGTTGGTGAAGCTGGCCGCGCTGCACCGGGCGGCGGCGCGCGGCATCACCGTCGCCTACACCGGCAACGACGCGGCCAACGCGCCGATGCTGGCGGTCAACAACCGGCTCGGCTACCGGCCGGTGGCCACCCAGTGGTCCTGCGTACGCGAGCTGCGCCCGGCCTAGCCCTCCGCGTACACCCGTTCGGCGATCGCGTGGGTGTCGGCGCCGAACAGCACCAGCCGCGCCTCGGTGACGTTCGTCGGCGCTGCCGCGCGCAGCACCGACAGGGCCTGACGAACGGCGTCCTCGACCGGCCAGCCGTAGACCCCGGCGGAGATCAGCGGGAAGGCGACGGTTGCCGCGCCCAACTCGTCCGCTACGGCCAGGCTGTTGGCGTAACAGCCGCGCAGCAGCGCGGAGCGGTCCTCGGTGGCCGACCAGACCGGGCCGACCGTGTGCACCACCCACCGGGCCGGCAGGTCACCTGCGGTGGTGGCCACCGCCTGCCCGGTCGGCAGGCCCCGCCCGTAGCGGGAGGCGCGCAGCGCGCGGCACTCGGCGAGGATCGCCGGCCCGCCCCGGCGGTGGATCGCACCGTCGACTCCCCCGCCGCCCAGCAACGACGAGTTCGCGGCGTTGACCACCACGTCCACCCGCTCGGCGGTGATGTCTCCCGCTACCAGGGCGATGTCCATGTCAGCCCTCCGTGATGGGTTGGCCGAGTGAGCGGCGGGCCAGCAGGGTCGCGCCAGCCACCGCGGCCGGCATCAGCAGTACGGCACCGAGTGGGATCAGGAAGCAGACGAAGACCGCGACTCCGAAGCCGAGTGAGGTGGCGCGGTCCACCTTCAGCGCCGCTCGCCGATCCGGCAGTCGCTTGCCGCGCCGGGAGAAGGGCGCGCCGACGAGTTCCACGGCGAGCAGCCAGCCGCCCACCGCCGCGCCGATGACCGGCACCACGGTCTGGCCGACGAGCGGAATGAAACCGGCGGCGAACAACGGCACGCCGAACAACGCCGCCAGGGCGACCAGGCGGAGCGAGTCGGCGGCGCTGCGACGCAGCGACGGCCAGAACGGGACCTCGATCGCGTCCGGCGTACCGCCGTAGCGCTGTTCCACCCGCTCGGAGATCTTCTCGTAGAAGGGATCCCCGATGACCAGGGTGACAGCGGTGAAGGTGAGGACGGTGAGCAGGCCGCCGAGGCCGAGGAAGGCCAGGCCGGCGATCACCCGAACCACGCTGCGGGCCGTCGTGGGCCAGTCGTCGGCGAAGGGGGTGGCCGCGGCGGCCAGGTCACCGACGAAGAAGACCAGAAGAGCGTACGCGGTCACGAAGACCGCCCCGGAGATCAGCGCCGGTACGACGCCCAGCAGCATCAGACCTGGGTTGCGTACGTACAGACCGACGCCCCGCAGCAGCAGCGCGGCTCCGCCGACGAAGCGGCGGCCGGCGCCGACGGCGGTGCCGGGAATACCGGATGTGTGCACGTCCAGGAGCGTAGTCACTCGCCGCCGCATCCACCGGTTGACGGATCGGGGTAATCAACCGGAGCCGACGAAGATCACCTACGGCCGGTCGATTCGCCGCCGGCCTCCTCTCGCGACCCTTTAGGGGTATCCGAAACCGACGGCGAGAGGCGGTGGCCATGCCGGTCATCGAGGTGACCAGCCTGCACAAGCGGTACGGCGAGACGGTGGCGGTGCACGACGTGTCGTTCGACGTCGAGACCGGCGAGATCTTCGGCGTACTCGGCCCGAACGGCGCCGGCAAGACCACCACTGTGGAGTGTGTCGCCGGGCTGCGCGTCCCGGACGGGGGCGGGGTGTCGGTCCTCGGGCTCGACCCGCGCCGGGACGCCGCCCGGCTGCGGCAACAGGTCGGGGTGCAGCTTCAGGAGAGCCAACTTCCCGACCGGCTCCGGGTCGCCGAGGCGCTTGAGCTGTACGCCTCGTTCTACCGTGACCCGGCCGACCCGGCGCAGCTCATCGACGAGCTGGGCCTCGACGGAAAGCGGAACACCCCGTACGACAAGCTCTCCGGCGGTCAGAAGCAGCGGCTCTCCGTCGCGCTGGCGCTGGTCGGCAACCCGCGGGTCGCCATCCTGGACGAGTTGACCACCGGGCTGGACCCGCAGGCCCGCCGGGACACCTGGGATCTGATCGAGAGGGTTCGGGACCGTGGCGTGACCATCCTGCTGGTCACCCACTTCATGGAGGAAGCCGAGCGACTCTGCGACCGCCTCGCCGTGATCGACAAGGGGCGGGTGGTGGCCCTGGACACCCCGGCCGGGCTGGTCTCGACGGTGGTACCCGAGCAGCGCATCCGGTTCCGGCCGTCCGTACCGCTCGACGACCGACTGCTCACCGACCTGCCGCAGGTCTCCGCCGTGACGCGCAGCGGCAGCCAGGTCGTGGTGACAGGTACCGACGACGTGCTGCACGCGGTCACCTCGGTGCTCGCCCGCCACCAGATCATCGCCGCCGACCTACGGCTGGAGCAGGCCACGCTCGACGACGCGTTCGTCGAGCTGACCGGGCGCCGGCTCGCCGACTGAAGGGAACACGATGCACGCCTTCGGCCAGATCCTCAAGACTGAGGCGAAACTGCACCTGCGGGACATCCCGACGCTCGTGCTCACCGTCGCCCTGCCCACCCTGATCCTGGTGGTGCTCGGGTTGATTCCCACGCTGCGCGAGCCAAATCCGGACTTCGACAACCAGTCCTTCGTCACGTACTTCACTCCGTCGCTGCTGGTGATCACGCTGGCGATGGTCGGGGTGAACGCGCTGCCCACCGTGCTGGCCACCTACCGGGAGCGCGGCATTCTCCGCCGGCTGGCCACCACACCGGCGAGTCCGCTGGCGCTGCTGGCCGCCCAGCTCGTGCTGGCCCTGGTGGGCATCCTGGCCAGTGCGGTGCTCCTCGCGGTGGTCGCCCGGCTGGCGTTCGGCACCCCGCTGCCGCAGCATCCGCTCGGGTTCGCGGCGGCCCTCGTTCTGGGTACGGCCGCCCTGCTCGCGGTGGGGCTGCTGGTGGCGGCGGTCGCGCCCACCGCCAAGTCTGCCCAGGCGCTCGCGGTACCGGCATTCATGATGATCATGTTCTTCGGTGGGGTCTACCTGCCCCGGTTCCTGCTGCCCGATTTCCTGGCCGACATCGGCGCCTACACGCCGCCCGGCGTCCAGGCCCTGCTCGATGCCTGGACCGGCACCGCACCGCAGCCCCTGCATCTGGGGATAATGGCTGTCATCGCCGTGGCGGCCGGCGCCGCAGCGGCGAAGCTGTTCCGCTGGGAGTGAACGAGCGGTGAGCGGGGACGGGATGACCAGCTGCGAAGGCGACCGGACGGTCGGCCTCGCCGGAGACAGGACCGGCGACGACGCTCGGCTGGCCGACTGGCGGGCGCGGGAGGCGCGTCTGCACCGGGTACTGCCCTACTGCGGACTGCTCGTGGGGTCACTGCTGGCCACCTTCGCGCCGGCACCCGGCGGCCTGCCGCTGGTGCCCACGCTTGTCATCGCGGGCGCATCCGCCGCCTGGATCGCCTGGTTCCACACCCTGCACCCGCAGTGGCAGGAGCGGCGCAGGTTGATGGCCGGCTACTACGTCGGACTGCTCGCCTTCGCCGCTGTCCTGGTGTGCGCCAGCCCGTGGTACGGATTCTTCGCCTGGATCGGGTTCCTGCACGCCTTCGCCCTGCTCAGCGGAGCGTGGCGGTTCGTCGGGATGGGCTGCACCGCGGTGCTTGTCGGCACCGCGCAGGGCGGTGGCCTGCCACGGTCGTGGTCGCACTTCTCGCTGTGGCTGGTGCTGGTGCTGTTCAACCTGGTGGTGGCCGGCGCGGTGAGCTGGCTGAGCTACGTGGGCGAACGGGAGGAGGCGAAGCGCAAGCGCCTGGTGGCGGAACTCGCCGCGGCCAACGAGCGACTCGCCGAGACGGTACGGGAGAACGAAGGGCTGCACGCCCAGCTCATCACCCAGGCCCGCGAGGCCGGTGTGCTGGACGAGCGGCAGCGGATGGCGCAGGAGATCCACGACACCCTGGCGCAGGGGCTGACCGGCATCATCACTCAACTGGAGGCGGCCGAGCAGACCCGCGACCGCTCGGCCGACTGGCGTCGGCACGTGAACAACGCCCTCACGCTGGCCCGGGAGAGCCTCACCGAAGCCCGCCGGTCGGTCCGGGCGTTGCGCCCCGAGCCACTGGAGACGGCCCGCCTTCCCGACGCCCTCGCCGAGCTGGGTGAGCGCTGGTCGACTCTGCACGGGGTGGCGGCCAACGTCAGCACCACCGGTACGCCCCGCCCGCTGCATCCGGAGATCGAGGTGACGCTGCTGCGAGCCGCGCAGGAGGCGTTGAGCAACGTGGCCCGGCACGCCGCCGCGTCCCGGGTCGGACTGACCCTGTCGTACATGTCGGATGTGGTCACCCTGGATGTCCGCGACGACGGCTCGGGGTTCGACGTCACCGACAGGTCGACACCGCCTGACCACGACGGAAGCTACGGGCTGACCGCGATGCGGCAGCGGGTGACCCGGGTCGGTGGTCAGCTGGCCGTCGAGTCCGAGCCGGGTGCCGGCACCGCCGTCTCGGCCTCGGTGCCGGCCCTGCCCGGAGCCGCCGCATGACCGATCCGGTACGGCTGCTCATCGTCGACGATCATCCAGTGGTGCGGGACGGGCTGCGGGGCATGTTCGCCGGTGACCCCGGGTTCGAGGTGGTCGGCGAGGCGGCGGACGGCGCCGAGGCACTGACGATGACCGCCCGCCACCGCCCCGACGTGGTGCTGATGGACCTGCGGATGCCGGGGATGGACGGGGTGACCGCGATCGGTCGCCTTGTCGCGGCCGACAGCCCGGTGAAGGTGCTGGTGCTGACCACGTACGACACCGACGCGGACGTGCTGCCGGCGATCGAGGCCGGCGCCACCGGCTACCTGCTCAAGGACGCGCCCCGCGACGAACTGGTCCGGGCGGTACGGGCCGCCGCCCGGGGTGAGTCGGTGCTCTCGCCAAGCGTGGCCGGCCGGCTGATGGGTCGCCTACGGACGCCACGCCAGCCGGCCGAGGAACCGCTGAGCCAGCGTGAACTGGAGGTGCTCACCCTGGTGGCCCGTGGCTCGTCGAACCGCGAGGCCGCCGCGCGTCTGTTCATCAGCGAGGCCACGGTCAAGACCCACCTGCTGCACGTCTACGCCAAACTCGGGGTCAACGACCGGGCCGCCGCGGTGGCCACCGCATACGACCGGGGGTTGTTGACCCCTGGCGGACGGTGAGCGTCGGTGCGGGCGTCACGGTTGCTCTCCCTGCTGCTGCTGTTGCAGACCCGTGAGGTGATGACGGCGGCGGAGCTGGCCCGCGAGCTGGAGGTTTCCGAGCGGACTGTCTATCGGGACGTGCTGGCGCTCTCCGCCGCCGGGGTGCCGGTCTACGCCGACCGGGGGCGGGCCGGCGGCTACCGGTTGCTCGGTGGCTACCGCACCCGGCTGACCGGGATGACCCGCGACGAGGCGGAGGCGCTGTTCCTCGCCGGGCTGCCGGGACCGGCCGGTGACATGGGGCTGACCGACGCGGTGGCGGCGGCACAGCTCAAGGTGCTCGCCGCACTGCCGCCGAGCCTGCGCGACGCCCCGGTCCGCACCGGCCAGCGGTTCCACCTGGACGTGCCCGGCTGGTACCACCACCAGAACGCCCCGCCGCAGTGGCTGACCGAGCTGGCCGACGCGGTCTGGCGGGACCGGGTCGTGACACTCCACTATCGGCGCGGAGAGCACGAGGTCACCCGCCGGGTCTGCCCGTACGGCCTGGTCCTCAAGAACGGGACCTGGTATCTCGTCGGTCGGGTCGGCGAGGACGTCCGCACCTACCGGGTGGACCGGGTCACCGCCGTCGAACGGCACGACGAGGGCTTCGACCGGGAGCCCGACTTCGACCTGGCCGCCCACTGGCAGCGACAGGCCGCGTCGTTCCTGCGGAGCATGCTGCGGGCCGAGGTGACGCTCCGGCTGAGCCCCGTCGGCCTGCGCCGGCTCCGGCACCTGGTCGACTCCCCGTTCGGGTACGACGAGGCGGTCGCCGCCGCCACCGGACCCGACGGGGAGGGCTGGCTGACCATCCGGCTGCCCGTCGAGTCCGTCGAGGTGGCGTACGCCCAGCTGCTCGGGCTCGGCCCGGAGGTGGAGGTGCTCGACCCGCCCGAGCTGCGGGCGATGCTGGCCGAGGCAGCAACCCGGACCGCCGCCCGCTACGCCGCCCACAGTGAGCCGCCGCGGCTGTCCGAGGCGGTGCCCCCGACGGCCGCCCGCCACACCACCCACGGTCAGCCGCCGCCACCGGCTGACGCAGCGCCCACGACGGCCGCCCGCCACACCACCCGCAGTGAGCCGCCGACCGGTGAGGGCGGCCGGCCGGCGGCCGACGATCAGCGGTAGCCGGTGACGTCGGCGGGGCGACCGGCGTCGACCACCTCGCTGATGTAGCGGAAGGCATCCGGTTGGCTGCCGTCGACGTCGGTGAAGCCGTACACCTTTGCCAGTTCCCCGGCGGAGACGGACTGGCCGCTCCAGCGCGCCCGATCCGGGTCGGCGGCGAGCGCGGCGACCGCTCGGCCGACGAACGCCGGGGTTTCCGAGATGAGGAAATGCGGATCCTTGGCCGCGCCGTCGCGCCAGTTGGCCTCGGTCACGCCGAAGTGCTCCAGCATCGCCTCCGACCGAAGCCAGCCCGGGCTGAGCGCGACCGCCGTGCCGTCGTACTCCTTCAGCTCGTGCGCCCAGCTGAAGGCGAGCCGGTTGACCGAGGTCTTGGCCAGGTCGTAGAAGACCGAGAGCCGGTAGTTGTGGTCGTTGTACGCCTTCGTGCCGTCCCCGATCTCCACCACCAGGCCACCGGGCCGGCGGATCATCAGCGGCAGCGCGAAGTGGCTGGTGATCACATGGGTCTCGACCGCCAGCCGCAGCGTGCGGAATCCGGCGTCGAGGGGCTGCTCCCAGACCGGCTTCTCCCAGGTGATCAGCGGGTCCGCGCCCCAGACGTCGTTGACCAGCACATCGAGCCGGCCCTGCTCGGCATCGATCCGCTCGACAAGGGCCCGCACCTCGTCGTGCACCAGATGATCTGTCCGGACCGCGATGCCGGTACCGCCGGCCGCGGTGACCAGTTCGGCAGTTTCCTCGATGGTTTCCGGGCGGTCCATTTCGGAGCGGCCGGCGCGGCTGCTGCGGCCGGTCGCGTACACGGTGGCCCCCACCGCCCCGAGTTGCACGGCGATCTGCCGGCCGGCACCCCGGGTCGCCCCGGCGACCAGCGCCACCCGCCCTGTCAGCGATGTCGTCATGACTGCCACGTTGCCAGCAATACCTGACATCCGGAGTCAGGTTTCCCGACGACCCGCTGCGCAATCTGCCGGCCGAGCCGGCGAGCGATCTATGACAGCCGCCCGGCGAGCCGCGACATGCCGCATCCCGGTCCCTCCCACACGCCGGATACGGCGAGTTGCGGGATCCTGCGCCCGCCCCTGCCCGCGCCTCACGACGGGCCCTCCCTCGCGCCCGACCGGCAACCGCCCGCGACATGCGGCATCCCGGGCCTTCCCGCGCGCCGGATACGCCAAGACGCCGCAGCCCGTGACCGGGCCCCGCCCGTGACCAGACCCTGCTCGTGACCGGGCCCCGCCGTGACCGGGCCCCGCCGTGACCGGGCCCCGCCGTGAACGGGCCCCGCCGGTGAGCGATCCGGGAACCGTGGCGGCGACGCCGTCAGTCGGGCGCGACTGTGCCTCGGCGCGACTGTCAGTCGGCGAGGCGGATGCGGACTCGGCGGTTGGCTCGGCCCTTGCTCTCCACCTTTACCACCCGCACCTTGCCGATCTGCGCCGTCGACGCGACGTGGGTGCCGCCGTCGGCTTGCACGTCAAGCCCCACGATGTCGACGATGCGCACCTCCACCTCGTCCGGCGGGATCAGGTTCGACTGGGTACGGATGATGTCCGGCAGGGCCAGCGCCTCCTCGCGCGGCAGCACCCGGGTGGCGACCGACCGGTCCGCCGCCACCTCGGCGTTCACCAGCTCCTCGATGCGGGTCTTGAAGTCGGCCGGCACCTCAGGCAGGTTGAAGTCCATCCGAGCCTCGCCGGGTTCCATGTTGCCGCCGGTGACCAGCGCGCCGAAGTCGCGGAACACCACACCGCAGAGCACGTGCAGCCCGGAGTGGGTACGCATCAGCCGGCTACGCCGCTCGTCCTCCACCGCACCGGTGACAGTGGTGCCGGCGGGTGGCAACGGGTCACCCTCGGCCGGGATCAGCCACAGGTCATCGCCCTTGCGGGTACCGACGATCCGGGTCTGCACCCCCTGCCACAGCAGTACGCCGTGGTCCGGTGGCTGGCCGCCACCGCCCGGGTAGAAGGCCGAACGGTCCAGCACCACGCCCTGCTCCGGGTCGGCGTGCAGGACCGTGCACTCCCACTCCCGCAGGGTCGGGTCGGCGAGGTCGAGTCGGTGCGTACGGCCGTGGTGTGTGACGCCCATGACAGGGCAGGCTACCCGTTGAGGAAGTCGGAGATCCGCCCGCGCAGATCGGCGCGCTCCGTCCAGAGCACACCGGGACGGTCGTACCGGTGCAGGGTGGCCCGGGGCAGCAGGGCGGCGAGCTGTTCGGCCACCTCCACCGGGTGCAGGTCGTCACCCTCGGCCGCGATCACCAGCGCCGGCGCGGTCACTCGGGCGAGCACACTGGCGTCGGGCAGCGGCGCCTGCTCCGGCAGGTCGACCAGCCCGGCGGCGAGTCCGTCGCGCAGCAGATGGTCGAGCCGTTGCCGCAGGTAGGCCCAGCCGGCCGGGGTGTTGCGTATGGCCGGTGGCAGCTCGGTGGAGACGACCTCCGCCGCCGCCGAGGCGTCCCCGCTCTCCACGGCAGACAGCAGTTCGGTGAGCCGCGCCCGGGCGACAGGTCCGCGCGGCCGGTCGAGCGCGGCGGGAAGGAAGAAGACGAGCCGCTCGAACCGCTCCGGGCTCTCGGCGAGCAGGCGGCACAACGCGCCGGCGCCCAGGCTCGCCCCGAAGGCGCGCGTCGCGCCGCTGAGATCGGCGATCGCACGCAGGTCACGGGCCAGGTCGAGGTAGCTCCACGGGCCGTCGGGCGCGTCGGAACGGCCGTGGCCACGGAACTGGAAGAAGACCCGGCGACCGGTGACACCGCTGCCGAAGGGTCGGGTGGTGGCGATGCCGTTGGCCAGCCCGTGGGCGAAGACGGTGACCGGGTCACCGACGCCGGTGACCAGCCGCTCCAGCCGTACGCCGTGCGGGGTGGCGACCAGCTCGGTTTCCGGATCGGGTAACGGCGGCCGACCGGTGCGCGGAGCCCCCGGACCGGGACCCCAGGTGCGTGGCCCGCCGTCCGGCGGTGGTGGCCAGCGGAAGGCTCTCACCATGACCCTCTGTTGTCGCCCAGGTCGCGTAGCCCGACCCGGACGTCGAGCAGGTAGATCAGACCCGCCGCCACACCGATCAGCCCGAAGATGCTGAGGGTGGACCGGGTGAGCAGGGTGAGCAGCAGGGTGACCGCCAGGATCGCGATCCAGCCGCCCTTCGGCAGGGTGCCGATGGCCGGGAAGGCATCGGAGCGCTGCGTCACGGCGTGCACGAGAGCCACCCCCTGCACGATCAGTGCGAAGACGAACAGGATCAGCTCGATCACGAAGCGGACGTCGAAGACGAAGATCGGCGCGGCGTTGGCCATGACGGCAAGCTTATGCCGGCGACCCCGGGTCCGTGGCGACAGGACGGCCCGGGATCGCCGGCTGGTGACTCACTCGCTCCGCTTGGTGCCCCGGGGCAGCTTCGCCGACGGGCTGTCGGTCCGCTTGGCGGCGGTCTGCCGGGTGGTCGACTTCGCCCGGGTGGCCTTCTTCGCGGCAGCCGGCTTGGCCTCCACGATCTCGGCAACCTCGGCCGGGCTGGGCACCTCGGCGGTCGCGGCCTTCTTGACCGTCGCGGCCTTCTCGGCGGTTGCGGTCTTCGCGGTGGTTCCGGTCGTCGCGGCGATCGCGGCCGGCTCGGTGGTCGCGGTCGGCGTGGTGGCCTCGGTCGCCTCGATGTCGGCGTTCACCGTGTCGGCGGCCTCCAGCACACCGGTGCCGACGACACGCTCACCCCGCGCCACCAGCGCGCCGTACGCGGCAAGCGCCCGCTCCTGGGCGGCCTGGGCTCCGGCGACGACGACTGCCGCGTTGCGGGTGGCCACCTCACGCAGTCGGTCCAGGTCGGCTGCTTCGCGCAGCTTGTTCAGGTCGGCCGTCTCGCGGAGCTTGTTGAGATCCGCGGCCTCCCGGAGCTTGGCCAGGTCGGCGTGCTCACGCAGCCGGTTCAGGTCGGCCGTCGGGGCGGCCTTCTGCCGCAGCGACTCGGCGGTGCGGTTGGCGTTGCGCAGCGTGTCGTTGGCCTTCTGGCGCAGCTCGAAGCCGGTGACGACAGCCTTGCCGCCGAGTTCGTTGACGACCCGGCCGCCGTCGGCGACGACACGGTCACGCAGTTCACCCACCACGGTGGGCAGTTTGCGCAGCTGCTGGAGGGCCAGCTCACCGGCGCCGGCCGCAGCGTAGATCGGGGCAGGGATGCGATTGGTCTTCGGCTGGGTCATGACTACTTCTCCTCCTGGACCGCGGTTGCGGTCTTGCGGACCACCTTGCGGGCGGCCTTCCTGGCTGGGGTGCTGTTCGGGGCGGGAGCGGGACCCGCTTCGGTAACGGCGACCGACTCGAGCACCGCCTCGGTCGGGGTGCCGGCCGCGGTGGTGGGTCCGGTAGCGGCAAGATTGGCCACGTCGGGGGCGGTGAGGTCATTCGCGTCGGAGGTGCCGGCCGCGACGCTCGCGGCGGATCCGCCGGTGTCATCACTCGCGGCCGAAGTGCCGGTCTCGCCGCTCGCGCCGCCCATGGTCGCGGTCGCTTCGGCCAGTCGAGCGTTCTCCCGGCGAAATGTCTCGTAGATCTGGGTAAGGGACTGTTTCTGGGCCATCGTCAGGTCCGGATCGACGGCGATGGCGGCCAGCACACCCTGACCCTCCTTGTCGTCGAGCAGCCCGGCCCGCAGGTACATCGCCGGAGTGGAGACCCGCAGCGCGCTGGCGAGTTGCTGGAGCACCTCGGCGCTCGGCCGACGCAGGCCGCGCTCGATCTGGCTGAGGTAGGGGTTGCTGACCCCCGCCTGCTCGGCCAGTTGCCGGAGCGAAATCTTCGCGTTCCGCCGCAGGTCACGAATGAACCCGCCGACGTCGGGAAGGTCCTTGGGAGTGGCCATGACTCAACGCTAGCCCGCGCTGCTAGCAGCTGCAAGCAAAGTGCTAGCCGGAGTTAGCAACGTCTCACCACCCGCTTGCGAACCCCGGACGCCCGGTCGTACCGTCCTGCGGTGACCAAGATCCAGGTAAATGGAGCCCTACTGGCGTACGACGAGGCCGGCACCGGGTCGCCTGTCGTCCTGCTGCACGCTGGTATCGCCGACCGCCGTATGTGGCGGGACCAGATCGCACCACTCGCGACCCGGCACCGGGTGATCAGTGTCGACCTACGCGGTTACGGGGAGTCCGAGTTGCCGCCGAGCGCCTTCGCCCACCACGACGACGTGGTCGGCCTGCTCGACGCCCTCGGGTTGGCCAGCGCGGCCCTGGTCGGCTGCTCCTTCGGCGGGGCGGTGGCGATCGACACCGCGCTCGCTCACCCGCACCGGGTGAGCGCGCTCGCCCTGCTCGGTACCGCGGTGTCCGGTCACGAATGGTCGGAGCAGACGAACGAGCTGTGGGAGAACCTGGTCGGCGACGTCGACCCGGAGGACTTCGCCGCGACGGCCGCGGGTGAGGTGCGGTTCTGGGTGGTCGGCCCGGAACGCGAGCCCACCGACGTCGACCCGGAGCTGGTCGCCTTCGCCACCGAGATGGACGAACGCGCGCTGGCCGCCGAGTTGGCACTCAGCGCCGTGGACGTGGCCGAACTCGACCCGCCGGCCATCGGGCGACTGACCGAGCTGACCATGCCCGTACTGGTCGCGGCCGGGGCGGCGGACGTGCCCGACATCCGCCACCTGGCCGATCGCATCGCGGCCGAGGCCCCGCAGGCGGTTCGCCTACCCGACGTACCGAACGCCGCCCACCTGCTCCCCCTCGAACGCCCCACCCAGATCAACACCCCCCTCCTCACCTTCCTCCCCTGACACCGCCCACCAACCGCCACCCGGCACCTCCCCACCCCTCAGCCACGCCACCCCCGCCTGTCTCGTCGATCATGCAGTTGTGGCACATGACAAAAGCCTTCTTCGGGACATAGCGGGAGCCAGAACTGCATGATCGGCGCGGCGAGGGGCGTAAGCCCGGCCGCTGGGGGTGACCAGTGCGGTCGGGCGAAGGGAGTGGGAGTGGGTGGGGTCGGCTACCAGAGGGGGCGGGTGGCGCCGACGGGGAGGCCGCCGCCGAAGATCGGCACCTCGGCGAATTCCGCCAGCACGGGTGCGTCGAGGCCGAGCCGGCGCAGCGCCGAGACCAGGACCGGCATCCGGGCGCGGCCGGCGCCGTCGTCGATCTTCAGCGCCACGGCGCCGACGCCGGGCAGCGCCGTGGCGATGACACCCTCCGCGCCGATCTTCGCCAGCAGCCCGGGTACGCCACGCATCAGTCGGGTGTCGTCCGCCTGCGTACCGCCGACCACCTCGGGGTGGGCGCGCATCGCGCCGGCCACCATTCCCGCCCCGGTGTCACTCTCGGCGGCGACCAACCGCAGGAACGCCGTGGCAAGTCCGGTCAACGACGCGGACAGCACCGGGGCGCCGCAACCGTCCACGCCGACGGCCACCGCCTCCTCGCCGGTGAACTCCTCCACCGTGTCGCGCAGCGACCGCTGGAGCGGGTGGTCGGCACGCCAGTAGCCGTCCAGCGGCCAACCGGCGGACCGGCAGGTCAGCAGCATGCCGGCGTGCTTGCCGGAGCAGTTCATCTGGATCCGGGTCGGGCCGCCGCCGGCCCGCAGCACCGCCGTCCGCGCCTGATCGCCCACCGGCAGTTCCGGCGGGCAGTGCAGGGCGTCCCCGTCGAGACCGGCACCCGCGAGCAGCCCGGCGACCCGGGCCAGGTGAAACTCCTCCCCCGCGTGGCTGGCCGCGACGATGGCCAGATCGGCCGGTTCGGTAAGCGACAACCCGGCGCGGAGCATCCCGACCGCCTGCATCGGCTTGTTCGACGAGCGGGGGAAGATAGGCGAGGTGACGTCACCGGCGGCGGCCAGCGGCGCGCCGGTGCTGTCGAGCACCACCACCGATCCGCGGTGCACGCCCTCCACGAAGCCGGACCGGACCACCTCAGCGAGCGGTACGCCGCCCTCGTACGTCTTTCCCACGACGTGGACGGTACCGAGGCGTCCGGCCGCACTCACGCGGGGGTGAGCAGGGAGTCCACCTCCGGGTGTAAAGAATGCGCGGCGACTCGCGCCTTACAGGCCGAGCAGCTCGCGGGCCTCGGCGGTGTTCAGCGGTGGGCGCTGTGCGAGCTGGGCGAAGCCGACCGCGCGCGCGACCAGTTGCATGTTCGACTCCACCGGACGGCCCTTCGCGTACGTGACCGTGTCCTCCATACCGACGCGCAGGTGACCGCCGGCCGAGAGCGCGGCGAGCAGCACCGGAAGGCTGGTACGGCCGATGCCTGTCGCCGAGAACGTGGTGCCCTCCGGCAGGTCCCGGAGCATCTGCTGGGCCGCGACGAGCGTCGCGGTGGTGCCCGGCATGCCTCCCGGTACGCCCATCACGAAGTCGACGTGGACGTGGCCGCCGTGCGGCAGGCCGTACCTGCCCAGCAGGCGCTGGAGCGCGCTGAGGTGGCCGAGATCGAAGATCTCGTACTCCGGCACGATGCCCCGTTCCTGCATCCGGGTGTGCAGGTCGACGATGAACTCCCAGCGGTTGAGGAAGACCTCGTCGCCGAAGTTGACGGTGCCCATGGTGCAGGAGGCCATGTCCGGCCCGGCGTCGAGCACGGCGAGCCGGTCGGCCTCCGGGTCGGTGACCGCGCCCCCGGTGGACAGCTGCACGATCAGGTCGGTGCCCTCCCGGAGCGCCGCCACGGTGGCGCGGAGCCGGCCCTGGTCCAGGGTCGGCCGTGCCTCGTCGTCCCGGATGTGCACGTGGATCACGGAGGCACCCAGCGCTTCGCACTCCTTGGCGGTGAGCAGCAGCTCGTCGAGGGTGACCGGCAGCGCCGGCACCTCGGTCTTCGCCGACTCCGCGCCGGTGGGGGCAACCGTGATCAACGTCCCTGTTGTCATGCCGGCGATCCTAGAGCGCCCCCGGCCAGCCGCGGGGTCGGCGGGGTAGCCACACCGGGCGACCGCCGGATCAGGGGACCGGGCGCGGGGCCCGGATCCTCGCCGACTGGTCGGCCGGATCCGGGAAACGCCCTACGAGGCGTCGATGGCGGCGGCGCTCTCGCCGACGCGGAGTGCGGCATCGTCGGACACCGAGCGCTTGACCACCGCGAGCGCGACCTGGCCCAGCTCGTGATGAAGCACAGCGGTGCCGACGAAGCCGACCGTGCGGCCGTCCAGGGTCACCGGGGTACCGGCGACCGGCAGCTGGTCGGTGGCCACCCCGTCGAGGTGCAGCAGCACCAGTCGGCGCGGCGGGCGGCCCATGTTGTGCACCCGGGCGACCGTCTCCTGGCCCCGGTAGCAGCCCTTGTCCAGGTGCACGGCCGGGGCGATCAGGTTCACCTCGGCGGGAATCGTCCGGTGGTCGGTGTCGACGCCGACCCGGGCCTGCCGGGCGGCCACCCGCACCGCCTCGTACGCCCACAGCCCGACCGGGGGAACCCCGTTGTCGCGCAGCCGCGCGACCACCTGGTCCATCGCGGGCCGGGGAACCAGCAGGTCCACGCCGAGCGGACCGCGCCGGGCCCAGCCACCCTGCGGCAGCGGCTGCACGTCGTAGCGGGCGGTCGGGCGGGGCGGCAGCTCGCCCGACCGGAACTTCGGGCCGGGCAGCCCCACCACGTCCGGCTCGGCGAGCGGCGGCACGTCGAGCAGGGCCACCACCTCCGCGGCCTTCGGGCCGACAAGCGACAGCAGTGCGTGCTCGGCGGTGGCGTCCCGCGGGTCGACCTGGCTGAAGAACCGCATCTTCTCCAGGTAGGTCAGCAGCCCCCCGGTCGCCCCCGGCTCGGTGTCGAGCCAGGTGGTGTCACCGTCCTCGGCCACCATGGCGTGCTGCTCGACATGGCCGTGCGGCGAGAGCACGAGCAGTTCCGTGCCCTGCCAGGGGCCCAGCTCGGCCAGGTGCTGGGTGGTGAGGGTGTGCAGCCAGGAGATGCGCTCCGCACCAGGCACCGCGATGACACCCCGGTGGGAACGGTCCACCAGGCCGACCTCGGTGCTCAGCTGGCGCTGCTCGCGCAGCGGGTCGCCGTAGTGCGCGGCCACGCCCCGTACCCCGGCTGCGGCGTGTGCCGGCTCCGGCTGGTCCCGGCTGGCCTCGTCGATGCTCTCCACGGCCACCGCGCCCGCAATGTCGATCATGTCTGTTCCCCGTTTCCGCACCGCGCGCACAAGCCGAAGAAGGAGACGTGGCCGATGTCCACCCGGAAGCCCCGTTCCCCGGCCAGTTGGTCGGAGAGCGGACGCATCAGCTCCGGATCCATCTCGTCGATCGCGCCGCACTCGCGGCAGACCAGGTGTACGTGCTGGTCCTCGCCGGCGGCGTGGTAGGTCGGCGACCCGTGTGAGAGGTGGGTGTGGGTGACCAGGCCGAGCCGTTCCAGCAGCTCCAGCGTGCGGTAGATGGTGGTGATGTTGACCCCGGCGGCGACCTCGCGTACTGCGGTGTGCACCTGCTCGGGGGTGGCGTGCCCCAGATCCAGCACCGCCTGGAGGATCAGCTGTCGCTGCGCCGTCAGCCGCAGCCCACGGGCGCGGAGCAGTTCCGCGAGGGATGATTCGGACACCCCCCGATCATAGTTCGGCCGTGCGCGTACCTCCCGGCGCGACCAGCACGGCACTATGCTCGGCCCCCGTGGTGACCTCGCGGATCGGTGTGCTGGGGCGGGGACGACTGCCGGCCGGTGAGCCGGTGCTGCGCGGCGATGATCTCGGCGTACTGCGAGGTGACGGGCTCTTCGAGACCATGCACCTGCGCGACGGGCGGGCCTGGCTGAGGCGCGAGCACCTGGCTCGGCTGCGGACCGGCGCGGCGGCCGTCGAACTGACCCTGCCGGCGGACGCCGCCCTGGTCGATCTGTTGGACGAGGTCGCCGCCGGCTGGCCGGCCGAGGTGGAGGGCGCGCTGCGGCTGGTCTGTACCCGAGGGCCGGAGAACGGCGGTCCGCCCACCGTCTACGCCACCCTGTCGGAGGTCGCCCCCGCGGCGCGGCGGGCCCGGCACGACGGGGTGAGCGTGGCAACCCTCTCCCTGGGGGTGCCCGCCGAGGCCCGCCCGGAACTGGACTGGCTCCCGGTGGGCATCAAGTCCACGTCGTACGGGGCGAGCAGCGCCGCCCGACGCTGGGCCGCCCGGGCCGGCGTGGACGACGTGCTCTGGATCTCCTCCGACGGGTACGCACTGGAAGGACCGACAGCCAACCTCGTCTGGCTGGCCGGGGAGACGCTCTGCACGGTGCCCGCCCGACGCACCGGCATCCTGCCCGGCACCACAGTCGCCTGGCTGCTCGCCCACGCCGCCGAGGTCGGCTGCGCGGCCGCCGAACGCATGATCACCCCGGCGGGCCTGCGCGACGCCGACGGAATCTGGCTCACCTCGTCGGTACGCGGCCTGGTCGCGGTGCACACCCTCGACGGTGAGCCGCTGCCCCGCAGTCCGCGTACCAGGGCGTTGCAGGAGCTGCTCGGCTTTCCGCTGCCCTGACCCTGGACTGGCGGCCGGGACTCCCGTTCCGGGTCTCCTGGCCGGGTGGCCCAGGTCGGGAGCGGGTCAGCCGGCGACCCGGATGAGTCGGGCCGACAGGTGCGGGGAGAGCGGCTGCCCGACAGCGGCCATGTCCTGCGCGTAGAGCAGGGCACCGTCGACGATGCCGAAGAGGCGGTGCCCGGCGGTGACCTCCTTGGCGGTGGAGGTACGCACGACCGCGTCGGTGACGAACTCCACCTGGGTGCCCTTGCGCCGGCCGACGTGCAGCTCCATCACCCCGGTCGGGGTGGTCAGCAGGGCCTCCAGCTCGTCGGTCGCCCGGTCGCCGGCCAGCACCGGCCGCCACCAGCCGACCTCGCGGCCGGCCGGCCGGACCGGGCGGCTCTGCTCGTCGAGAATCCACGCCCGCGACTCGTAGTGCAGGAACGGCCGCCCGTCGTGACTGATCCGGATCTCCTGGGCGAAGTCGAAGTCCTCGATGGTGGGGAAGCCACCTCGCCCCCGCCCGCGCCACACGCCGATGTACGGCAGCAGGCCGTCGAGCGTGGGGTGCAGCTTCGGGCCGACCCGCAGGTCGTGACTCTCCTCGAAGGGGTACGCCTCGACCGGCGGCGCGTTCAGCCAGGGCGGCGGCGCCAACGGGTTGTCGTCAGTCACCGGGCCACCTTCGTTCGCGACTGCGGGGCTCGCAGAACCGCACTCACCGGATCACCACTTGCCTCTCGATATGCGTACAGCCAGGTAGACCAGGCCACCGGCGAGCGCGCCCAGGCCAGCAACCAGCAGGCTGACGAACCCGATCTCGGTGACCATCCGGGTCATCCTATGCTGGCGGGCATGGCCCGTACTCTCGTCGTCAAGGCCACCGCCGGCGCCGACGCGCCGGAACGGTGCGCCCAGGCCTTCACCGTGGCGGCCACCGCGGCCGCCGCCGGGGTACCCGTCTCGCTCTGGCTGACCGGGGAGTCGACCTGGTTCGCGCTGCCCGGCCGGGCGCAGAATTTCGAGCTGCCGCACTCGGCCCCGCTGGGCGAACTGCTGCACGTGATCCTCGCCAGCGGCACCGTGACGGCCTGTACCCAGTGCGCCGCTCGGCGGGACATCGACTCCGGCGACGTGATCCCCGGGGTACGGATCGCCGGGGCGGCCGTCTTCGTCGAGGAGACGATGGCCGAGGGCGCGCAGGCGCTCATCTACTGACTCACCGGACAGTGTCCGGAAGGCCACACCGGGCAGCACCTGGGAAGGCGACGGAACTCGCCCGACAAGGCGGGCGAATGCCTACGATTCGGATGTGACCGAGGCCACCCAGCAGTTCTTCGCGAGCCTGCCGGCCCGCGCCCCGGAGGTCCTGCGCGGTCCGGCCGCGGGAACGCTGCGGATCGACCTGACCGAAGGGCACCGCACCGAGCACTGGCTGGTCCGGATGCGGCCGGGCGCCGCCGAGGTCGACCAGGGTGCGGAGCCGGGGGATGCGACCTGGTACTGCGGCGTGGAACTCTTCGACCGGCTGGTCACCGGACGGGCGCAGGCCATCGCCACGACGTTCCGCAACGAGAGCACCTTCCGTGGAGACGTGGTGCTGTTCCTCGCCTTCCGCCGCTTCTTCCCGTCCGCACCCGGCACCCGCGACCCGCGCGAGGTGGCCCGCGAGCACGCCAGGTGGACCCGGTGAAGGAACTCGTGAGCATCCTCGACGGCAACACCTTCCTGGTCAGCGACCGTCATGGGGACGTCGAGCCGTCGCTGGACTTCCCCACCGGCCTGTTCTCCTTCGACACCCGTTTCCTGTCCACCTGGCTGCTGCTGATCGACGGTGAGCGGCTGCACGCCCTCTCCATCGACGACACCGAGTCCCACCGGACCCGTTACTTCCTGGTGCCCGGCGAACCGACCCATTTCCTGGACGCGAAGGTCTCGGTGATCAGGAGTCGGGCGGTCAGCGGCGACATGTCCGAAGAGTTGACCGTGCTCAACCACTCCGGGCAGGAGATGAGCTTCACCGTCCGGATGGAGATGGCCGCCGATTTCGCGGACATCTTCGAGATCAAGGACACCCAGCGCAAGAAGGGGCACAACACCGCAGCGCCGGGCGACAACTCGTTGCGGCTGAGCTACCGGCGGGAGGCCTTCCACCGGGAGACGACGATCCACAGCAGCGCCGCCGCCCAGGTGGACCGCCGGGGCATGACGTTTCCGATCCGGATCGGGCCGCACGGCGAGTGGACCACCCGGTTGACCGTCACCACCGTGATCTACGGCGCCCGTGGTCAGGACGTCCGCGCCCTGCTGCCCTTCGCGGGCAGCCGGACGACGGCCGCCATCGAGACCGAACACGCCGAGTTCGTCGCCCGGGCACCGAAGCTGGGTTGCGACTGCGAGCCGCTGGCCGGGGCGTACCGGCGCAGTCTGAACGACCTGGCCGCGCTGCGGTACGAGTCGATCGCGCTCGGCGTTCGCCTGATGGCCGCCGGCCTGCCCTGGTTCATGACCCTGTTCGGCCGGGACAGCATCTTCACCTCGCTTCAGGTGCTGCCGTTCGTGCCGGAGCTGATCCCACCGACGTTGACCATGCTGGCGGGGCTCCAGGGCCACCGGGTGGACGACTTCCGCGACGAGGAGCCGGGCAAGATCCTGCACGAGTTGCGCTACGGCGAGACCGCCGGCTTCGAGGAGCAGCCCCACACGCCCTACTACGGCGCGGCGGACTCGACAGCCCTGTTCGTGATCCTGCTCGACGAGTACGAGCGGTGGACCGGCGACGTCGCGTTGGTCAAACGGTTGGAGGCCTCGGTGCGGGCCGCGCTGACCTGGATCGACACCTACGGCGACCTGCTCGGCACCGGGTACGTCTGGTACCAGACCCGCAGCCCCCAGGTCGGCCTGGAGAACCAGTGCTGGAAGGACTCCTGGGACGCGATCTGCTACTCCGACGGCCGGCTACCGAGCTTCCCCCGGGCCACCTGTGAGTTGCAGGGCTACGCCTACGACGCCAAGTTGCGCGGCGCGCGGATGGCCCGGTTGCACTGGAACGACCCGCTCTACGCCGACCGGCTGGAACGGGAGGCCGCCGAGCTGAAGGAGCGTTTCAACAGGGACTTCTGGCTGCCGGACAAGGAGTACTACGCGCTGGCCCTGGACTCCGACGGCAGCCCGGTCGACGCGCTCAGCAGCAACAACGGGCACCTGCTCTGGAGCGGCATCGTCGACGAATCCCGGGCCCGGCGGGTCGCCGAACACCTGCTCGGTCCCCGGCTCTTCTCCGGCTGGGGCGTCCGTACCCTCGCCGACGACCAGGGCCGATACAACCCGATCGGCTACCACGTCGGCACCGTCTGGCCGTTCGACAATTCGATAATCGCCTGGGGTCTGTGGAAGTACGGCCTCCGGGAGGAGGCGGGACGGATCTGCGAGTCGATGTTGGCAGCGTCCCGCTACTTCGCCGGCCGGCTACCGGAGGCTTTCGCCGGCTACGAACGTGACCTGACCGACTACCCGGTGGAGTACCCGACGGCGTGCAGCCCGCAGGCCTGGTCGGCGGGCACACCGCTGCTGCTGCTGCGGGTCATGCTCGGACTCGAACCGCAGGGCGAGCACCTGATCATCGACCCGTACGTGCCGCCCGGGATGGGTCGGGTGGAACTGCTGGACATCCCCGGCCGGTGGGGCCGGGTGGACGCGCTGGGCCGCAGCCGCGACGAGGGGCCGAGCCGGCAGGGGTGAGCGGCGGCCCGCTCCACCAGCGAGTCGGCACGGCTCAGCCGGTGCAGCCCGTCGTCGCGGAGACCACGACCCGGTCCGGCTGGAAGTCGGCAAGCACCGCGACGCCGTCGCGCCGGTAGGCGTACACCTCGGGGGTTCCCACCACCGGCGTGCCGCCGGCCAACGGCGCGAGCGCGGCCTGCGGCGCCGTCGCCACCTGGTCGACGACGGACCGGACGGTACGGGCCACGCCGCCGCCGGGGCAGGGGGCGCTCACCGCCGACTCCGGGTCGCCGGCCCGGCCACTCAGGGCACGCACCGCCTCGGCCAGCGCGCCGATCTCGGGGCCGACCGGTGCGGTCCCGGCCCCGTCGTAGTCGTCGCCCACCGGACGACACCCGGTGTCGACGGTGAACCGGATCCGGCCGTCAGTCGCCGGCCGCCCGGTGACCGTGACGAACTCGCCCGCGTCACCGCGCAGGCGGGGACCGTCGGGGGTGAGCCGGACACCGGCCCGCCACCGCGCCGGCAGCCGGTCGGCGACCTGCTCCAGCAGGGCCCGCTCCTCACCCACCGGCGCGGCGAGATCGACCGCGCGGGTCAACGTCGCACCGTCGGCCAGCGGGCTGATCCGACAACCCCTGTCGACCTCGGGTGGGATCAACGCCGGCACACCACCGCCGGCTGCCGCGACCAGTTCACCGATGGCACCGTCGACCACCGACCCGGCCTGGGTGAGGGTGCGTTGTTCCCGGACGGTCGGCGGATCCTCCACCGACGAGACCCAGGTGAGGCCGGCCAGCAGCACCGCCCAGACCACAGTCGCCGCGATCAGCCAGCGGGGCCACCGGGAGCCGGTGGCCGGTGGGCGGGGACCGGTCGGTGGGGGGTACCCGGTGTGGACGGCGCTGCTCACCCGGTCATCGTGTCACGCCTGGTGCAACCGTCCGTCGGGACGCCCGTCGCCGACCTCCGGCGGTGCGCACAGGCGGTAGCCGACGCCGCGCACGGTCTGCACCTGTGGCCCGTCTGGCAGTGCCCGCAGCTTGCGGCGCAGCCGCTTGACCGCCGAGTGCAGGATCGCGGTGTCGCCGAGGTAGGCACCGCCCCAGACGGAGGCGAACAGCCGCTCGTAACTCCACAACGTGACCGGTGGACTGACCAGCCGGGCCAACAGCTCCCGCTCGGTACGGGTCAGCCCCAGTGCCACGCCGCGCCAGGTGACCAGGTGCCCCGTCCGGTCGACCACCAGATCTCCCCAGGTCGCCGGCCGTTCCGGGAGGCGTTCGGGGGGATCGTCGTCCGGCCCGCCCGGTTCCGGCGGTGGGGCGGGGAACATCGCCCGCAGTTGGGCGAGGTCGGCGCAGATCACCACCGGCCCGACACCGTCCAGCCGCTGCACCACCCGCTGCCGGACAGTGGCATCGGAGCTGACGCATACCACTATCGGAAACTCTTTACCGGACACGACGCCTCCCCCGAGCGCACCCCCCTGACCTGCGACTTCCACCGATCGCCAATGACGGTCACCGATGACGCCCGGTTTCAGCCTAACGGTCAGGATCGCGCCTCGTCACTGACCGAGTACTGACCGACGCCGTCCATTGATCACCGACGGTCCGCGCAAGAGCATGACTTTCAGCGGGCGGAGGCACCACCACCGGCCACCCACATCGCCCCGGCCGCTCCGCGCCGCCGCGTCGCGGCGCGCGGTGTGCGGGCCCGAACGGATCGGGACCGACGACGTGGGGAGGAACATTGTTCACACGACCATCCACCCGGTCGCCACGATGGCGGGCGGTGGCGGTGCTGACCGCCGCCATGCTGGGCGTCACCGGCCAGCCCGCGATCGCCGCGCCGGCCCAACCGCCGGCACCGCACCGGGCCGCCGTCGATGCGGCGCTGCTGGACCAGCTCGGCACCACGTCGACCGCACCGTTCCTGGTCTATCTGGCCGAGACCGCGCCGCTGGCGCAGGCCGGCCGGCTGCGCGACCCCGACGCCCGGGCCGGTGAGGTGCACCGGTTGCTCACCGGCACGGCCACCCGTACCCAACGGGACCTGCGCACGCTGCTCGACGAGCGCAAGGTGCCGCACACCGCTTACTGGATCGCCAACGCGCTCCGGGTCGAGGGCGACAAGGCACTGCTCGACGAGATCGCCCGCCGGCCGGAGGTGGCTCGGATCACGCCGAGCCGCAGCTACCCGCTGATCCAGCCCAGCACGACCGAGGCGACCCGGGCCCGCACCGCCGCGGTCGAATGGGGACTGACGAACATCGGCGCACCCCGGGTGTGGGACGAGTTCGGTGCCCGCGGCGAGGGCGTCGTGGTGGCCAACATCGACAGCGGCGTGCGCTACGACCACGCCGCCCTCGTCGCCTCCTACCGGGGCAACCTCGGCGGCGGCAGCTTCGACCACGCGTACAACTGGTTCGACCCGGCCGGGGTGTGCACCAGCGCCGCGCCCTGCGACAACAACGACCACGGCACCCACACGATGGGCACCATGGTCGGTGACGACGGTGCCGGTAACCAGATCGGCGTCGCCCCCGGCGCCAGGTGGATCGCCGCCAAGGGCTGCGAGTCGAACAACTGCTCGGACGCCTCGCTGCTCGCCGCCGGGCAGTGGGTGCTCGCCCCCACCGACGCCGCCGGCCAGAACCCCCGACCCGACCTCCGCCCGGACATCGTGAACAACTCCTGGGGCGGGGACGGGGGTGACCCCTGGTACCAGCAGACGGTCGCCGCCTGGCGGGCCGCCGGGATGTTTCCCGTCTTCTCTTCCGGCAACGACGGTCCGGCCTGTGGCAGCGCCGGCTCACCGGGTGACTATGCCAACGCGTACGCGGTCGGCGCGTACGACGTGAACAACACGATCGCCGGGTTCTCCGGGCGCGGCTCCGGCGCCGACCCACTGAAGCCGAACATCGCCGCGCCCGGCAGCGGCATCCGGTCCAGCGTCCGTAACGGTGGCTACGCCTCGTTCAGCGGCACCTCGATGGCCGCCCCGCACGTGGCCGGCACCGTGGCGCTGCTCTGGGCGGCGGCACCCGGTCTGCGCGGCGACATCGCCGCCACCGAGGAGTTGCTGGACCGTACGGCCCGCGACGTCGACGCCACCACCTGTGGCGGTACCCCCGCCGACAACAACGTCTTCGGCGAGGGCCGGCTCGACGCGTACGCGGCGGTGCGGGACGCACCCCGTGGACCGGTCGGCCGGGTCACCGGAGTGGTCACCGACTCCGGTGACGACGACCCGGTGTCCGGCGCGACGGTGACCGACGGCACCCGCAGCACCACCACCGGCGCCGACGGGCGGTACACGCTCAGCGTGCCGGCCGGCGAGACCACGCTCTCGGTCAGCGCCTACGGCTACGCCGACCAGTCGGCGACCGTCACGGTGCCCGACGGCGGCAGCGTCAGCCACGACTTCGCCCTGCTGGCCACCCCGACGGTCACGGTGAGCGGCAAGGTCACCGACGGTTCCGGTCACGGCTGGCCGTTGTACGCCAGGATCGAGGTGACCGGCCGGCCCGGCGACCCGGTCTTCACCGACCCGGTCACCGGCCGCTACTCCTTCACCCTGCCCGGCAACACCTCGTACCGACTGACCGTGACCGCCCGGTACCCGGGCTACCGCACCGTCACCCGCGAGGTGGCCGTGGGCGGCGAAGCCACCACGCTCAACGTGGCGGTACCCGTCGACGCCGCCTGCACCGCCGCCGGATACACCGCACAGTTCGGCACGCCGCTGCTCACCCAGAGCTTCGACGGGACGAGCGCACCGCCCGGGTGGGCGGTGACGAACCGCACCGCCTCCGGCGGCTGGGTCTTCAACGATCCCCGCTCCCGGGGCAACCTCACCGGCGGCACCGGTGGCTTCGCCATCATCGACAGCGACGCCCTCGGCTCCGGCAACACGCAGGACACCGACCTGATCGCCCCACCGATCGACCTCTCCACCACTGCGGCACCGGTGCTGCGGTTCCGCAGCGACTGGCGAGCCGTCGGCATCAGCGACACCGCAGACATCGACGTCTCCACTGACGGCGGGGCGACCTGGACCAACGTCTGGCACCAGACCGCCAGCCGGCGTGGCCCCCGGGTCGAGGAGGTACCGCTCGACCCGGCCGCGAACGCCGCGTCCGCGCTCGTCCGCTTCCGGTTCAAGGGCACCTTCGCCTGGTGGTGGCAGGTGGACGACGTGGCGGTGGTCAACCGTGAGTGCTCGCCGGTGCCCGGTGGACTGGTGGTCGGCACCACCACCGACCGCAACACCGGTGACCCGCTCAACGGTGTGACGGTGGTCAGCGACGACCGCCCCGAGGACCGGGCCGTCTCAGCGGCCACCCCGGAGGACAGGGCCGAGCCGGACGGCTTCTACTGGCTCTTCTCCGGGCTCACCGGCAGCCACCCGTTCACCGCCACCCGCACCCCGTACGCGCCGGTCACCAAGGACGTGACGGTCACCGCCGACCGGGTCAAGCGGGCGGATTTCGCTCTCGCCGCCGGCCGGCTGACGGTCAGCCCGACGACTGTCGAGTCGCATCAGCCGTACGGCAGCACCCGGACCACCCGGGTGACGGTGCGCAACACCGGCACCGCACCGGCAAGCGTGGACCTGTTGGAGCGCGCGGGCCGGTTCGAACTGCTCAGCCGTGACGGTGCGCCACTGCGGGAGCAGAAGGTGAAGGGAATCAGCAAGGCCCGCACCGGCACCGCGTA
The DNA here is from genome assembly GCF_040660295.1 of Micromonospora sp. NPDC049891. Classification (NCBI taxonomy): domain Bacteria; kingdom Bacillati; phylum Actinomycetota; class Actinomycetes; order Micromonosporales; family Micromonosporaceae; genus Micromonospora; species Micromonospora sp. NPDC049891. Next base: position 116,178 of record NZ_JBFAML010000008.1, on the reverse strand, counting down.
CGGCGGGGCGGCACCGGAGGTCGCCACCGCCGAGGACGAGGCGTGGAGCGAGATCGCCAAGCTGCCGGCGTCGATCTACGACAACGCCGCCGCGTGGCTGGACGGAAAGATCTACTCGGTCGGTGGCGGCGGTGGCACCGGCACCGAGCGCAAGGCATGGGCGTACGACCCTGGGCCCGGCGCCTGGACCGCGCTGCCCGACCTGCCGACGGTGCGGTCCAAGCCCGCCGCGGCGGCGGTCGGCGGCAAGCTCTACGTGATCGGCGGTTGGGGCGCTGACGACGCCACCGTCGCCACCGTCGACGTCTTCGACCCGGCCGCCGGCACCTGGAGCACCCTGCCGGGGGTGACAAACCCGGCCCCGGTCGCGGCGGCCGGTGCGGCAGTGGTCGGTGGGAAGGTCTACCTCGTGGGTGGCTGCGCGGACGCCACCTGCACCGACAGCGACGGGCTGGTGGTCTTCGACGCGGCCTCCGGCACGTTCAGCACCGGTGCCGCCTACCCGCATCCGGTGTCCTGGCTGGCCTGCGGCGGCATCGGCGCTTCGGTCTACTGTGCCGGCGGCACGGGCAGCACCGAGTACACCGACGCCTACCGGTACGACCCCGCTGCCGACAACTGGAGTCCGCTGCCGGCACTGCCGCTGGAGCTGTGGGGCTCGCAGTACGCGGCGGCCGGCGGGCTGCTGGTGCTGGCCGGCGGGGTGACCGACGGATCGACGGCGGTCACCAACCGCACCGTCGGCTTCGATCCGGCCACCGGGGCCTGGCGGGACCTGCCCAACGTCCGGTTCAGCCGGTACCGGGGGGCCGCCACCTGCGGCGCGTACAAGATCGGTGGTTCGCCCACGTCCTTCGTGGGCAGCGCGGACAGTGAGCGGCTCGGTGGCCTGGAACTCTGCGCAGCCGAGGCGGACCTGCCCTGGCTGGACACGTCCCCGACCACGTTCACCCTCGCGCCGGGCGCGTCGAGGACGGTGACAGTCACCCTGACCGCCACCGAGGCGGCGGGCGTCGCCCAACCCGGCCGGTACGCGGGCGAGGTCGCCATCGCCTCGGACAGCCCCTACCCGGTCACCCCGGTCGCGGTGGAGATGAACGTGTCGCCGCCGGCCAGCTGGGGCAAGATCCGGGGCACCGTCACGGGAACCACCTGCGGCGGTGTGACGGTCGGCATCCCGGCGACGGTACGGGTGAACCTGATCTCGGCCGGCACCGGCACCACGCTGACGGCCGATGCCAACGGCCGCTACGCCTGGTGGCTGCCGAAGGGCCGCTACGAGGTGATCGTGGCCAAGGACGGCTGGGTGCCGCAGGTGCAGCGCCACCGGGTCGAGGCCGGCATCGTCGGCGCCCTCGACTTCGCCCTGCAGCCCGCCTCCACCTGCACCAGAGCCACCGGCATCTGACCCTCCCGCACGACGGGGCGCCGACCCTTCCCGGGCCGGCGCCCCGCCCGGCACTTCCCGCAGTCCCGGGGACACTGCGGCCATCGTCAAGGCAGCAACATCAGCGACGTTGCGGGGTCAGGTCACCACCGCCGGCCACCCGCAGACGGCTCGTGGCCCGCGTTCCTCCTGTGGGAACGCGGGCCACGAGGCCGATCAGAGCGTGGGTCAGTCGGTGACGGTGACGGCCACCTCGTTGATGCCGCGACCGGCGGTCACCGTGGTGTCCCCGTTGCCCTGGCGGGAGAGCGCCCGCAACGTCCAGGCGCCCGGCGCGGCGAAGAAGCGGAACTGACCAGCCGGCGAGGTCACCACCTCGGCGGTGAACTCACCCGTCGAGTCGAGCAGACGGACGTACGCGCCCGGCACCGCCTCGCCCTCGGCGGAGCGGACGACACCTGTGATGACGGTCTCCCGCTCCAGGTCGAGGCCGGCCGGCAGCGGGGCGGCCTGGTCCGGGGCGGCGCAGCCGGCGGCGGTGCTTGCGGCGGTGGGTGCGGTCATCTCAGGCCTCCCCCGGCTCATCGCCGAGCGCCACCGGCACACCGACGAGCGAGCCGTACTCGGTCCACGATCCGTCGTAGTTCTTCACGTTGCGGTGGCCGAGCAGCTCCTGGAGAACGAACCAGGTGTGCGAGGAGCGCTCGCCGATCCGGCAGTAGGCGATGGTCTCCTTGCTGTCGTCCAGCCCGGCCTCGCCGTAGATCTTGCGCAGTTCGTCGTCGGACTTGAAGGTGCCGTCCTCGTTTGCCGCCTTCGACCACGGAACGCTGATCGCGGTCGGAATGTGGCCGCCGCGCTGCGCCTGCTCCTGCGGCAGGTGGGCGGGGGCGAGCAGGCGACCGGCGTACTCGTCGGGGCTGCGCACGTCGACCAGGTTCTTGGTGCCGATGGCGTCGACGACCTCGTCACGGAAGGCCCGGATGCTGGTGTCCGGCTCGCTGGCGGCGTACTCGGTGGCCGGGCGGGTCACCGTGTCCTTGACCAGCGGGCGGGCGTCGAGCTCCCACTTCTTGCGACCGCCGTCGAGCAGCTTGACGTCGCGGTGGCCGTAGAGCTTGAAGTACCAGTACGCGTAGGCGGCGAACCAGTTGTTGTTGCCGCCGTAGAGGATCACGGTGTCGTCGTTGCTGATGCCCCGCTCGGAGAGCAGCGCCTCGAACTGGGTCTTGTTGACGAAGTCCCGGCGGACCGGGTCCTGCAGGTCGGTCTTCCAGTCCAGCTTGATGGCACCGGCGATGTGGCCGGAGTCGTAGGCCGAGGTGTCCTCGTCGACCTCGACGAAGACGACGCCCGGGGCGTCGAGGTTCTTCTCGGCCCACTCGGCCGAGACGAGTGCGGTGTCGCGACTCATCAGATCACTCCCTGGTGAGGATGGATGGTGAGCCAGCGCGCGGAGGTCGTGGGATGTGAAGATGTCGCACCACGCGCGGGACCCATAGCTAGGAACGGATCACGGGTTCGTGCGACGGCGCCGCTGCCGGGCGTTTGGTGGGGTGCACCGGGAACTAGGTACGCGTACCCCGAGTGCCTTGGCCGCTAAGCGGCCCGAGACAGCCCCGCCGTCAGATGACGGGGCGACACAGGCAGGTGGCCACGCGGCACAGGTCGACCGCGCGCCGTTTGGTGAGGAGCGTCCCCATGAGCAGGGAGCTTACCAGCGATCCCAGATATCTCTATCTGGCCGACCAGCATCCGGGACGCCGGGCCGGTGGTCAGCCGGCCGAGTTGATCGGTACGTCCCGTGCGTCGGCGGTCACCGTCAGCCCCTGCGGCTGCGGCTGGACCTCGCGGACGGTGAGCTGGAACGGCAGCTCCGGCAGGGGCACGTCGACCGAGATGCTGCGGGCGAAGTTGTTCACCAGGGTGCGGGCCAGCGGCACGTCCGGCAGCCCTTCGGCGTTCAGGTCGTCGAACTTCAGTGCCACCTGTCCCTGCTCACCGACGACGATGTCGGCGGTGCCGGTGACGGTCAACCGCTGGCCGAGGATGTCCACCGGGGCGGTGACGGCGAGCTGCCCGTCCCGCTCACCGAGGGTCAGCCCTTCCCGGTCGAGCAGGGCCGCCAGGCTCTGGTAGCTGATGGTGCCGGTGCCGTTCACCGTCTCGGCCACCACCTCACCCTGGCCGGTACGCAGGGTGTCGAGCGAGGCCCGGACGTTGCGGGCGTCGACGTCCAGGCTGGGGAGCGCGACCGCGTCGCCCTGCACCGAGGCCTGCACGTCCCGCAGCTTGATCGAGATGCGTTCGTACCGGCCGTCGAGCACCTGGGTGAGGAAGGGGAATCCGCCCACCTCGACCTCGGGCGGCGAGGACTGCGCGCCCTGCTCGGCGACCTGCTGGCGCACCTCGTCGGCGATGGTCCGCTCGGCGAAGCTCGCGGCCACCCGGTCGGCGATGGCGACCAGTCCGGCGAGCACGAGCAGCAGGACGACGAACCCGATCAGCACCTTGCGCCCGCGTCGCCGTGGCCGCTGTCCGTACGTCTGCTCCTGCTCCACGCCGCCTCCTGTCTCGTCGTACCCCGATGCCGCCAGCGGCGAACCGGTGGTACCCGTGGTCCGGATTTCTCAATCTCGCGTGGCCGGATCGCACCGCCACGCGCCGGCTGTCAGAGCACCAGCCGGCACATCAGGTATGCGGCGGGCGCCGCCATCGCGAAGCCGCCGAGCGGCCCCTGCACGTGCCGTGCGGCCCAGACCGTCGGCACCTCGCCGGCCATCAGCCGGCCCGCCTCGGCGTAGCTGACGGCGAGATCGGCAAGCACGGCGACAACGGCCGCCACCAGGCCGATGATCGCGGCCCGGGTAGGGGTGAACGGGGTGACCAGGTAGCCACCGAGCAACGCGCTGACCAGGGTGCCGGCCATGGCACCGCCGACCACACCCGCCGCTCCCCGGGGCACCTGGGGCGCCAGTCGCGGCCAGGCCGCGACGGCGTCGGTCACCCGTGCGACGGTGAGCGCCACCCCGGCCGCGGTGAGGCAGACGGCGATCGCCTGGGTGCCGGCCGGGATCCGGCTGAGCACGATGAGCGTGGCGAAGGCGACCACTCCGAACATGATGGTCGCGGTGGTCCGCAGCGAGTCGGTCACCCGGACCCGGTCCACCCGCCGGACCAGTTGACCGAGCACCGCGGCGAGCACCCCACCGACCGCGAGGTAGAGAAGCGGGGCCAACCGGGCCTCGGCCGACCGTACGGCCACGACGTCGGCGACCACGGCGGTCACCGCGCCGACCCCGAGGACGACCGCGAGCGCCGGGGGCCGGGTGACCATGGTCCAGGCGAGCACGAACAGCACCTGCACGGTGAGCACCACGAGGGTGAAGGGCAGCCGGTACCCGGGACCGGAGGTCTGCGCGGCGACGACCAGGCCGAGACCGAGCAGCGCGGCGAAGCCGCCGATGGCGAGGGAGAGCTGCCGGCGTACCTCGACAGGTGGTTCCTCCTCCACCTCGTCGTCGACGTCCGCCTCGTCGTCGGGTCGGCGGGCCGAACCACCGCGGCGCAGCCGGCGTGGGCCGCGGGAGCGTCTCTCGTCGGTCTCCACGGCCGGACCGGTACGCGGTGCCGAGCCTCCCGGGGCGGACTGATCCTCGGGCCACGGGTCACGGCCGGTCTCGGGCGAGTTGGAGGGAAACACCCACCGATCGTGCCAGACCAACCTCACATCGCGGGTGCCACCGTTTCCGCGACGTTAAAACCTGAGCCGCGATCAGGGGCAGATGGGGCAAAGAGGAAACCACGCCAAGGTCGTACGCGAGCTATCGGTTACGCTCAACGGCGAAACCCGCCCGTCAGCGACGCCGGGACCCACGGAAGTTCCCAGCGCCACGCCCCGCAGGAGTGCCGCTGGTCGCGCGCGGCCGCAACGGGCCGCCGGGACGGAGGTAATCGTGGAGATCCTGCTGTTGGTGACCGCCCGGGCAGGCGAACCATCCGCAGTGCTACCGGCACTGGACCTGCTGCCGCACTCGGTTCGCACCGCCCCCCGCGATGTCCGCACCCTGGTCGCCGGTCCGAGTCCGGACGCCGTGCTCGTCGACGCCCGCTCCGAGCTGAGCGAGGCCCGGGCGACCTGCCGGATGCTGCACGCCACCGGGCTCGGCGTACCGCTGGTCGCGGTGGTCACCGAGGCCGGGCTGATCGCACTGAACGCCGACTGGGGCGTCGACGACGTCATCCTCGCCTCCGCCGGTCCGGCCGAGGTGGAGGCCCGGCTGCGACTCGCGGTCGGCAGGTTGAGCAACGCGACCGCCGGCGCCGGCGGCTCCATCCGGGCCGGTGAGCTGATGATCGACCCGGACACCTACGCCGCGAAGCTCAAGGGTCGCCCGCTCGACCTCACCTACAAGGAGTTCGAGCTGCTGAAGTTCCTCGCCCAGCACCCGGGGCGGGTGTTCACCCGCGACCAGTTGCTGCGCGAGGTGTGGGGCTACGACTACTTCGGCGGCACCCGGACGGTCGACGTGCACGTGCGTCGCCTGCGAGCGAAGCTCGGCTCCGAGTACGAGTCGATGATCGGCACCGTCCGGCAGGTGGGCTACAAGTTCGTGGTGCCACCGTCGCGGACCCTGTCGGAGGCTGCCGAGCACGCACCACTGGCGGTGCGAGCCCTCACCGTCGAAGGCTAAAATTCCCATATGCCCCTTTTGGTCGACTCGCGCATCTTATGGTGACTGCCAGTTGACCAGCGGGGGGCATTGGTGGGCGGTAACCAGGTGGGGGCGGCGCGGGCCGTCGGAATCATCACGCTCGTGGTGACGGCGGTGCTCGGCTCGGCGTACCTGCTCGGACGAAGCCTGATACCCGACCCGTCGCGCACCGACACCGCAGTCACCGCGACCGGCGCGGACCACCCCGAGTACGCGGACCAGTCCGCACCCACCGACGCCGAGCCCGGCGCCACCCGTTCGCCGGACGCCGGGCCGACCGCTTCACCCCGCTCCGACGAGCAGGAGCAGGACCCGAACATCGGCCCGATGGGTACCCGGGTGAGCACCGGCACCGCCGGTGTCGCGCTCACCTTCGACGACGGACCGCACCCCGACTACACCCCGCAGGTCCTCGCGATCCTGCGGGAATACCACGTCACGGCCACCTTCTGCGTGGTCGGCAAGAACGTTCAGGCGTACCCGTGGCTCGTCGAGCAGATCGTCGCCGAGGGTCACACGCTCTGCAACCACAGCTGGGACCACGACGTCGCCCTGGGCGCCCGGTCAACCGAGTGGATCCGCGCCGATCTGATGCGGACCAGCGAGGCCATCCGCGCGGCGGTGCCGGACGCGCCGATCGCCTGGTACCGGCAGCCCGGCGGGGCCTGGACCTACTCGGTCATCTCCGTCTCCCGGGACCTCGGCATGACACCGCTGCACTGGACGCTGGACCCGTCCGACTGGCGGGCACCCGGGGCGAACCGGATCGCCACCTCCGTGATCAACGGGGCGCGACCCGGCTCGATCGTCCTGCTGCACGACGCGGGCGGCGACCGCCAGGGCACCGTGAACGCGTTGTACCGGATCCTGCCGGAACTGGCCGGCAGGTTCGATGTCCAGGCGTTGCCACCGCGCGGACTGTGACGGGCGTACCACCCGTCCGTCGGGCCGGCACAGCGGCACAGCTGCGGCCCGGTTACGGTGATGCGATGAGCAGCACCCAGTCGGGCAGCGACCAGGTCAGCCGCGTCGACCGGCTCGGCCCGACGGAGATCACCGAAGTGCTGGCGCTCGCCCGGACCACCGGGGACGCCGACGGGGCGGACCCGATGGACGAACACGTGTTGCTCCGACTGCGCGACGAGCACGCTGCGGCGAGCCACCTCGTGGCCCGCTCCGCCGACGGCACGCTCACCGGGTACGCCCACCTCGACACGACCGACCCGGACAGCGGCGTCGGCGTGGAGCTGATGGTGCACCCGGCGTACCGGCGGCGGGGCACCGGACGGGCGCTGGCCCGAGGGGTGCTGGCGACCGCCACCGGGCCGCTGCGGGCGTGGGCGCACGGCGACCACCCCTCGGCCGCCGCCCTCGCGGTCGACCTCGGATTCGAGCGCGCGCGGGTCCTCTGGCAACTGCGTCGACCGCTCGCCGCCCCGCTGTCCGAACCGCGCCTGCCCGACGGGGTGACGCTGCGCGCGTTCCGCCCCGGAAGCGACGACGAGGCCTGGTTGACGCTCAACGCGCGAGCCTTCGCCGACCATCCGGAGCAGGGCCGGTGGACCCCCGAGGACCTGCGGGTACGTCTCGCCGAACCGTGGTTCGACCCGGCCGGCTTCCTGCTCGCCGTCGAGTCGGCGAGCGGCCAGCTGCTCGGCTTCCACTGGACCAAGGTGCACGAGCGGCCCGGTTCCGCCCGCATCGGTGAGGTGTACGTGCTCGGGGTGGAGCCCGCCGCGCACGGCGGTGGGCTCGGCCGGGCCCTGACCATGGCCGGGTTGGCGTACCTGCGCGACAAGCGCGGGCTGGACCGGGTGATGCTCTACGTCGACGAGTCGAACACCGGCGCGGTGGCGCTCTACGAGCGGCTCGGCTTCGCCCGCTGGGCCGCCCACGTCAACTATCAGCTCGGCTGACCCGTCACCGGCTCAGGGCAGGTGGAACCGGGGCCGGTCCACGTCGGACAGGTCCAGGCGGGGCGTGATCGGGGTGACCGCGTCGCGGGTGGCCGCCGCCCCTGCCACCGCGGCCAGGTCGGTGCAGGCGGACATCTCGGCGAGGGTGACGAGCGTCGGCGGGAGCATGGTCAGCTGACCGGTCGCGGCCCGCTCCGCCGCGTCGGCGGGCCGGATCCACAGCGTGTGGTCGGCCTCACCGGAGACGTCGCGGGTCCGCTGCCCCTCGGGCAGCAGCGCCACGAAGAAGTACGTGTCGAACCGGCGTGGTTCGAACTCCGGGGTCACCCACCGGCTCCACGGCAGCAGCAGGTCCGACCGGAGGGTGAGCCCTCGCCCGGCGAGCAGATCGGCGAACCCGGTCCGCCGCTGTTCCAGGTCGGCCCGGGCGGCCTCCCAGCCGTCGTCGCTGACGTCGCCGACGACCCGGGTCGGGTCCGGCCCGGCGAGCAGCACGCCGGCCTCCTCGAAGACCTCGCGGGCCGCCGCGCAGACCACCGCCTGCGCCGCGGCCGGGTCCAGTCCGAGGCGTGCGCCCCAGTCCGTCGGGGTCGGACCGGCCCAGTCCAGGTGGGTGGTGGAGTCCGAGGGGTCCACACCGCCGCCCGGGAAGGCGTACATGCCGCCGAACGCCATCGCCGCGACCCGGCGGATCAGGTAGACCTCGAAGCCCTCGTCGGCCGGGCGGAGCAGCAGCACGGTGGCGGCCACCCTGGGCACCGCCGGCACCGCGCCGGAGGCCCGGAACCGGCGGGCGTGCTCCACAAGCGCCGGCGGCGCCGGGAAGCCGCTGTCGAACGTCATGCGCCGAGACTAGTCCCGACCCGTGGATGCCCAGTACAGCCCTCTGCTGATCTTCGGTAGCGTCGCGCCATGACTCGTTGGGGCATCCTGGCCACCGGCCACATCGCCGCCCGCTTCGCCGAGGACCTACGGCTGGTGCCGGGGGCCGAACTTGTCGCGGTCGGCTCACGCACCGCTGAGACCGCGGAGCGCTTCGCGGAACGGCACGGCGCACCGCGGGCGTACGGCTCCTGGTCGGAACTGGCCACGGACGCCGACGTCGACGTGATCTACGTCGCCACCCCGCACGCCGCCCACCATGAGGCGGCCCTGACCTGCCTCACCGCCGGTCGACCGGTGCTGCTGGAGAAGCCGTTCACCCTGGACCTGGCCACCAGCACCGAACTGATCGACACCGCCCGCGCCGCCGGGGTCTTCCTGATGGAGGCGATGTGGATGCGGTGCAACCCGCTCATCCGGCGGGTCGGCGAGTTGATCGCCGACGGTGCGATCGGCACGCTGACCGGGCTCCGGGCCGACTTCGGCGTCGCCGGGCCGTTCCCGCCCGAACACCGGATGCGCGCCCGGGCACTGGGCGGCGGCGCCCTGCTGGATCTCGGCGTCTACCCGATCAGCCTGGCTCACCTGCTGCTGGGCGTGCCGCAGCACGTGCGGTCCTGGGCGAAGCTGGGCCCGGAGGGCACGGACGAGAACACCGGCCTGGTCTTCGGTTACGACTCGGGGGCCGTGGCCACGTTGAGCTGCGGCATGGTCGGTGCCACCGGGCTCACCGCCTCGATCACCGGCAGCACCGGGCGGATCGACCTGCCCGAGCCGTTCTTCCGGCCCGAGGGGTTCACCCTGTACCGCGCCGGTGCGGAGCCGGAGACGATCACCGAGGAACTTGTCGGTTCGGGCTACCAGCACGAGGCGATCGAGGTGCAGCGGTGCCTGGCCGAAGGGCTGACCGAGAGCCCACTGGTGCCGCACTCGGCCACCCTGGAGATCATGGGCCTGCTGGACGACATCCGCGCCCAGATCGGCGTCTCCTACCTCTGACGGCCGGTCGAAGGGCCCCTGGTGCTCCAGGGGGCCTTCGACCGGCACGGCTCAGCTGAACAGCGGGCGGACCAGGAAGTACATCAGCGCGCCGATCGAGCCGGCGGCGGGGAAGGTCAGGATCCAGGCTCCGATGATGTTGCCGGCCACGCCCCACCGCACGGCGGAGAGCCGCTTGGTGGCGCCGACACCCATGATCGCCGAGGTGATCGTGTGCGTGGTCGAGATCGGGGCACCGAGCACCAGGGCGTTGAAGTAGAGCACGCCGCTGGCCACGGTCTCGGCCGCGAAACCCTCCGGCGGACGCAGGTCGATGATCTTCCGGCCCAGGGTCCGGATGATCCGCCAGCCACCGGCGTAGGTACCGGCCGCCAGCACCGCCGCCGAGGTCCAGAACGCCCACTCCGGGATGTAGGTGGCGTCCTCCTGGAAGCCACCGACGAAGAGGGCCAGCACCACGATGCCGATGGTCTTGGCGGCGTCCTGCATGCCGTGGCCGACCGACATGGCCGCCGCCGAGGCGGTCTGGGCCCAGCGGAAGCCGCGGTTGAGCTTGCCGGGATGCCCGTTCCGGAAGATCCACTGCACCGCGATCATCACGATGTAACCGAGGATGAAGCCGACCATCGGCGACAGGATCATCGGGATGATCACGCTTTCGCCGATACCGGTCCAGAGCACGGTGCCGGAGGCGGCGACGGTCGAGCCGACCAGGCCACCGATCAGGGCGTGCGAGGACGACGAGGGCAGGCCGAAGTACCAGGTGATGATGTTCCAGGTGATCGCGCCGATGACCCCGGCGAAGACGATGCCGAGGCTGGAGACGCCGGTGGGCAGCTCGACCAGCCCGCTGCCGACGGTCTTGGCGACCTCGGCACCGAAGTGGGCGCCGATGAAGTTGCCGACCGCCGCCATGGCCAGGGCGACCCGTGGTGTCAGCGCCCGGGTGGAGATGCTGGTCGCGATCGCGTTGGCGGCATCGTGGAAGCCGTTGGTGTAGTCGAACACCAGGGCCACCCCGATCACCGCCAGCACGGCGATGAGCTCGGGACTCACAGGCTCAGGACTCCTTGACCGCGATGGTCTCGACCGTGTTGGCCACGTGCTCGAAGGCGTCGCACGCGGCCTCCAGCTCGTCGGCGACCTCCTTCATCTTCAGCACGGTCAACGCGTCGTACTCGCCGGAGAAGAGGCGCACCAGCAGCATCCGGTAGGCCTGGTCGCCGTCGTTCTCCAGCCGGTTGATCTCGATCCAGTAGTCCTCGAGATCCTTCATCGACTTCAGCCGCGGCATCGCGTCGGCGGTCAGCTTCGCCTGCTGGTCCAGCACGTGCACCAGCTCGTGCATCTCCCGTGGCAACGACGGCAGCTTGGTCAGCCCGTAGAGGTAGAGCAGGTTGCCCACCGCCTCCAGGTGGTCCATCACGTCGTCGAGCAGAGAGCCGAGCCGGTAGATGTCCTCCCGGTCGAAGGGGGTGACGAAGGTGGAGTTGATCTTCTTGTACAGCTCGTGGGTGATCTGGTCGCTGTCGTGCTCCACCTCGGTGAGCCGTTCGCTCACCGACTGCACCTCGACATCGGGCAGGGCCAGCTCGTTGAGCAGCTCGGTACCCCGGACCAGGTTCTGCGCGGCCCTGGTGAAGAGCTCGTAGAAAGCGCCCTCGTTGGGGCGGAAGGAAAACCTCACAGCACGGACCTCGTCGTGTCGGGTGGAAGGGGTGGCAGCCGCCGCTCGGCGCCCTGCTGAGGGAATGCTAGGGAACCGTCAGATCGGCGATTCGCCGGCCCACCCCTGGCCAGATCGCATTCACCGCTCGTTCAACTTCCGTTCACCTTCACCGGCCCCGTGGTTCCCAGCAGCCGCTCCCGTTCCCGCTCGATGTCGAAGTCGGCTGGCGGATACCCCAGATCCAGAGTGTCGAACGTCTCACGCAGCAGGTGCGCCACCGCCCAGTCCCGGTACCACTTGCGGTCCGCCGGCACGACGTACCACGGCGCGAGGTCCGTACCGCACCTGGCGAGCACCTCGGCGTACGCGGCCTGGTAGTCGTCCCAACGGGCCCGGGCGTCGACGTCGGACGGGTGGTACTTCCAGTGCTTGGTCGGATCGTCGAGGCGGGCCAGCAGCCGCCGCGCCTGCTCGGGCTTGGAGATGTGCAGGAAGACCTTGACCACGACCACCCCGGCGTCGGTCAACTCCCGCTCGAATTCGTCGATCTCTGCGTACCGGGGCCGCCAGAGGTCCTCCGGAGCCCGTTCCTGAACCCGGGGCACCAGCACGTCCTCGTAGTGCGAGCGGTTGAAGACCCCCAGGTGGCCCGGGGGCGGCAGGGCCCGGCGGATCCGCCACAGGAAGTGGTGCCGCAGTTCCTCGGCGGTCGGCGGGCCGAACGCCCGAATGTGCACGCCGAGCGGATTCATCGCCCCGACCACCCGCTTGACCGTACCGTCCTTGCCACCGCAGTCCATCGCCTGGAGCACCAGCAGCACCCGCCGTCCGGCAACCGGGTCGGCCTTCGCACCGGCGAACAGCATCTCCTGCTGGCTGGCCAGCTCCGCACCCAGCCGGGTGACCTGCTGCCGGGCCCAGGACTTGCGGTCCGGCCAGGTCACCTCTGGGCCGGGCAGCCCCGGAGTCGAGCGGCTGTCGATCGCCCCGAGGTCGACAGGTCCACCGGGCCGCACCCGGAGCAGGTCGCGTACCGCGCCGCCGGTCGGCGCCACCACGTCAAAGCCACAGTCGTCCACCATCGGAGCATCATCACCCGCCCGCCGCCGGTCCGCGCGACGGAGCCGCAGCGTGCCGGGCCGCGCCGGCGGGTGCGCGCGGCGGTCAGACCACCAGGGCCAACCACTTACGGTACGAGGTGGCGAAGGGCTCCGTCCCGTCGCCGAGCGCGTCGAGCAGCCAGCGCGCCGCCGCCTCGGCCTCCACCACCAGGTCGTCGGGGTACCCGAAGCGGGCCCGGTGCTCGGCGAACTCGTCCTCGTCGCGCAGCTCGACCAGGCCCGTCTCGCGACGCCGGACCACGTCCAGGTCGAGGTCGATCAGATGAACGGTGTCCTCGCCCTCCCAGCGGGCCGGGCTGGCGATGTCGCAGTAGACCTCGCTGGTGCGGGGCGGCGGGTTGAACATGCCCGTCCACCAGGCGTGGTGGGGCACCAGCAGCACGAAGGGAATCTGCTCGACCGACGGGCGGCCGTGGTAAACCGAGCTGGTGCCGGCGGACACGCCGAGCCAGATGCCGAGGTCGTCCTCAGCGAGCCGACGGGCCGGGTAGTCGCGGTGGGCGCTGCCGTCGAACTTGCGGTAGATCACCCGGATCACGTCGCTCGGCATGAGTCGCACCCTAGCCGATTCCGCCCACGCGTCGCCGTCGGGAAGTTACCGGACGACGTGGCGGTATTTCGTCCGGTGCGACCGCGACACGGCTGTTCGGTGCCGACCGCGTCCGCCCCGGCGGGTACCGTGCCACGGTGACTCCGCCCCGCACCGCCACCGGCACCGGAACCACCCGCGACAAGGCACGCCGGCGGGGTGACCGGCCGGGTGGAGCCGAGCTGTTGGCCGCCGCGGTCGGGGCGGTGCCCGGCGGTACGGCCCGTCCGGGCCAGCAGCGGATGGCCACCGCGATCGAGGAGTGCGTCGGCACCGGTGACCACCTGCTGGTGCAGGCCGGCACGGGCACCGGCAAGTCCCTGGCCTACCTCGCACCGGCGTTGACAGTGGACGGTCCGGTGGTGGTCTCCACCGCCACCCTGGCGTTGCAGTCCCAGCTGGTGGAGCACGACCTGCCCCGGTTGGCCGACGCCGTCGAGCCGTTGCTCCGGCGACGCCCGACGTTCGCCGTGCTCAAGGGTCGGCACCACTACCTCTGCCTGGCCCGGCTGGAGAACTCCACGGCGGACGAGCCGGAGGACACCCTCTTCGACGCCCCGGCCGAGCGTCCCGGCGGCACGCGCTGGCTCGGTGAGGCCGGCCGGCTGGGCAAGCAGGTCCAGCGGCTGCGGGACTGGGCCCTGGAGACCGACACCGGTGACCGCGACGAGTTGGACCCGGGCGTCGACGACCAGACGTGGCGGCTGGTTTCCATGCCCGCCCGCGAGTGCGTCGGCGCCTCCCGCTGCCCGTACGGTGCGGAGTGCTTCGCCGAGGCGTCCCGGGCCCGGGCCCGGGAGGCGGACATCGTGGTGACGAATCACAGCCTGCTCGCGGTCGACATGCTCGCCGGCCGGCACATCGTCCCGCCGCACCGGCTGTTGATCGTCGACGAGGCCCACGAACTGGCCGACCGGGTCTCCTCGGCGGCCCAGGCGGAGCTGACCCCGGAGCTGATCGACAGGTCCGCCCGGCGGGCCCGCCCGCTGCTGCGCCCGGAGACGGCCGAGGCGTTGACCGCGTCCGGTGACGCCCTCGCGGTCGGGTTGGCCGAGGCACCGGTCGGGCGGATCACCAGCGGTCTGCCCGGCCCGCTGCGGGAGGCCTGCACGCTGCTGGACGCCGCCACCCGTACCGCCCTGGACAGCATCGGCGACATCAAGGCCGACGACCCCGACCCGGTACGCAAACAGCAGGCCAAGGCCGTCCTCGACGAGCTGTCCACCACCGCCCAGCGGTTGCTGGAGGAGGCCGAGCACGACGTGGCCTGGGTGGAGCGCAACGACGTCACCGGGCGGCGGGCGCTGGTGGTGGCACCGCTCTCGGTCGCCGGCACCCTGGCCACCCACCTCTACGACGAGCGGACCGTGGTGGCCACCTCGGCCACGCTCGCGCTGGGCGGCCGGTTCGACACGGTCGCCCGGGCCCTGGGCCTCGACTCGCCCCCGCCCAGCCCGCCGTCGCCGGCCGCCGCCGCCCTGGCCGAGACCACCCGGCGACCGGCCGGGTCGGACGACGCCACCGGTGGTACCCCACCGACCCGGGCGGACCAGGCCGGCGGGTTGACCGACTCCGGGCTCGGGTGGCGTTCGCTTGACGTCGGCTCGCCGTTCGACTATCCCCGGCAGGGCATCCTCTACGTGGCCGCCCACCTGCCCCGGCCAGGAGCCTCCGGGCTACCCGAGGCCGCCGGGGAGGAACTGCTCGCGCTGGTCACCGCGCTCGGCGGGCGTACGCTCGGGCTCTTCTCCTCCCGACGGGCCGCGCAGCAGGCGGCGGAGCTGCTGCGCGCCCGGACCGACCTGCCGGTGCTGCTCCAGGGTGAGGAGGCGCTGCCGCTGCTGGTCCGGCGTTTCCGGGAGGAACGATCGAGCTGCCTGTTCGGGGTGATGTCCCTGTGGCAGGGCGTCGACGTTCCGGGTGACTCGTGCCAGCTGGTGGTGATCGACAGGCTGCCCTTCCCGCGCCCCGACGAACCGCTCGCCGCTGCCCGGGCGGCGGCGGTCGACGCGCAGGGCGGCTCCGGCTTCGCGGCGGTGAGCGTCCCGATCGCGGCGGTTCGGCTGGCGCAGGGTGTGGGCCGGTTGATCCGCGCCAACGGTGACCGCGGCGTGGTGGCGGTGCTGGACTCCCGGCTGGAGACCGCTCGCAGCTACGGTTCGTTCCTGCGCCGCTCGCTGCCGCCGTTCTGGTACACGACCCGCCCGGAGGTGGCCCGGGGCGCGCTGACCCGCCTCGCGGCGAGCTGAGCGGGCCCAGCCCACCGTGGCCGGCCGGTCAGCGGTGGCGCGGCTCTACGCCGCGCCCAGCTCGGCCACCGTCGGCTGGCCGGTCCGCCACGCCGAGCCGCCACCGCCCGAGGCGTACGACCCGGAGGTCAGGGCGCACGGGAGGCGACGACGACGGCGTCGGGCGGGGTGTCCGGGACACTCCGGGCGGCGAGGCGGCGTACCGCCGTGTTGAGCACCGCGATGATGGGCACCGCGACCAACGCGCCGGTGATCCCGGCGAGCACCACGCCGGCCGCCAGACCGATGATCACTGCGAGCGGGTGGATGGCGACCGCCCTACCCATGATCAACGGCTGGAGGATGTGCCCCTCCACCTGCTGCACGCCGATCACCACACCGAGGATGATCAACGCGGTCACCGGGCCGCTGTCGACGAGCGCCACAAGTACCGCCACACCCCCGGAGAGGGTCGCACCGACGATCGGGATGAACGCGCCGAGGAAGACCAGGGCGGCAAGTGGGAAGGCGAACGGGATGTCGAAGATCACCAGGAAGATGCCGATGCCGACGGCGTCGATGAAGGCGACGAGCACCGTCGCCCGGACGTAGGCGACAAGCGTCGCCCAGGCCGCCCGGCCGGCGTCGTCGACCTTCCAGCGCGCGGCGACCGGCAGCAGCCGGACCAGGAAACGCCAGATCATGTTGCCGTCGCGCAGGAAGAAGAAGGTGGCGAAGAGGACCAGCACGGTGCCGGTGAGCACCTCGGCCAGGGTGGCTGCGGTGGAGAGTGCACCGCTGGTGAACCGCTCGGTGTTGTTGTTGACCCACTGCTGGGTCTCCTCGATGTACCGGTCGAGGTCGTTGTCCGACAGGTGCAGCGGCCCGGTCTTGAGCCAGTCCTGGATCTGCTGCAGACCCTGGGTCGACTTGGCGGTCAGTTCCGGAACACCCTTGATGAACTCGTTGACCACCAGGGTGAGCGTGCCGATCACCGCGGCCAGCCCGGCGACCAGCACCACAGCGGTCGCCAGTGATCTCGGCAGCCGGCCCCGGAGCAGCCAGCCGACCGCGGGTGCCAGCAGCGCCGACAGCAGCAGCGCCACGGCCAACGGAATGATCACGATGCTGATCGTGCCGACGAGCTTCAGCAGGGCCCAGAAGACGATGCCGATGACGATCAGTCGCCAGCACCAGGCGGCGGCGATCCGCAGCGCGTGTGGCACGTCGGCGTCGTCCCGACTGGAGGTGGAGTTGTGCACCGGGGTGGGCGTTTCGGCACCGACCACGGTTGCCGCCGGTGGTGCCGCCGGCCCGGGGCTCGACGGCGAGGCCACGCTGGCCGGCTCCGGGACGTCGGGCGGCGTCTCGCGACCCGCTCGGACCGATTCCCGGCCCGACTGGTACGCGCGACGCAGCCGTCCGCGTATCCGCTCGAAGCGGCTCAAGCGCACCTCCCGGCAGATCTTGGCCTGCGCACTGCGTCAGGTCGGACAGGATACGCCCGACCAGGCAACGGTAGGACGGATTCGCCACCCACAGTGCCCCGCCCGCCCGGTGCGCTAACCCGCTGACCACCGACGGCCGGCGGGGACCGACACGGTAGCGTCTGCGGCGTGACCGCCGACCCGAACCTCGACACCGGCCTGCCCATCCGGCTGCTGCACGACCGCGTGCTGGTGCGGATGGAGGGCAGCGACGGCGAGCGGCGTTCCAGCGCCGGCATCGTGATTCCCGCTACCGCAGCGGTGGGCAAACGCCTGGCGTGGGCCACAGCTGTCGGCGTCGGCCCCAACGTACGATCCATCGTCTCCGGCGACCGGGTGCTCTTCGACCCCGACGACCGCTCCGAGGTCGAGCTGCACGGCCGTGGCTACGTGCTGCTGCGGGAACGCGACGTCCACGCGGTGGCCGCCGAGCGGATCGAGGAGAACGCGACAGGTCTCTACCTCTGACAGTTCCGCCCCCTCCACCGGCCCGCGCGTCGTTTGCCGCGCTCCCCGACGGGAAGCCAGCCGCACCACCGGCCTGGGGAGGGACGATGCCGGTATTCGTGAAGAAGGTGCTGGCCTGGGGAAGCCTCGCGTTTCTGATCTACTTCATGGCGTTCCGGCCGGAGGGCGCCGCGCAGATGTTCAAGGCCATCGGTGCGGCCCTGATGATGATGGCCCAGGGGCTCGGAGACTTCCTCACCAGCCTGATGACCTGAGCGCTGCCCGGCCGGTCAGCGGTGGCCGGGCGGCCAGGGGGCGGCGGGACGTGGACCGTACCAGCCCGGCTGGCCGTGACCGGCGGGGAAGGCGGGCGGCGGAGGCGGTGGGGTGAGCACCACCGGGATCGGGACCACCGGCTCCTCGGGTGCCTCCACCGCCCGCTGCGACCCGTCCGGGAAACGCAGGTGGTAGCGGTGCCCGTCCCAGACGCCGACCGGCGACTGCGGGTCCCGGCCCACGAAGTACGACCGGTACGCGGCGATCGAGTTCAGCAGCTCCTGTTCCTCCCTGGCCGTCCGGTCCCGGTCGGCGGGGCGGCGATCCAGACCCCGCGTGGCACCATCCCGGAGCAGCGCCAACCGGGTCGCCGCGAACTGGTAACCGCGCATCGCCCGTAGACCGGCGTCGCCGGCCACCCGGCGGGCCCACACCCGGGCCGCGTGTCGTCGGCCGAGGCTGCTCAACGCGGCCACCTCCGGTGGGGTGAGCCAACCGGCGCGGACGTAGTCCGGCAACACCCGCTCGGTGAGCCGCCCCTCCCAGGCCCGCAGCCACACCGCCAGCCCGACCATGCCGAAGAAGATCGGAACCATCACGCCGACGAAACCGAAGAGTGAGATCAGCACCTCGCCGGTGGCCTGGGTCAGCGTCGGCAGCAGGTTCCACGTGCCGTGCAGCATCATCGCCAGCAGCAGGCCGGCGACCGGGGCGAAGAACCGCACCCGGCGGTCCGCCGACCGCGCGGCGATACCGAGTCCGATACCGGCCATCGAGGTGAACAACGGGTGGGCGAACCCGAAGAGCAGGATCCGGACGATGAAGATGGCGATGACCTGCTGCGCCCCGGTCGCCGGGCCGTACTGCTCGACACCCGAGGCGTATCCGTACCCACCCAGGTAGAGGATGTTCTCCACCATCGCGAAGCCGATCGCGGAGAGCCCGCAGTAGACGAGGCCGTCGGTGATGCCCGACCATTCCCGCCGGCGGAAGATCAGCAGCAGGATCGGGCCGAGAGTCTTTGTCAGCTCCTCGATGAAGGGCGCGACCAGGACGGCGGTGAGCGCGACGGGCAGGCCCTGGTTCTCGAACCAGCCGGCCGCCGTCTCGTTGACAGTCAGCGACGCCGCGGTGGAGACGAAGGCCCCCCAGGCGAAGCAGAAGACCAGGTACTTCAACGGCTCGGGTTCGTAGCGGTCGAGCCAGAGGAAACAGGCCACCAGCACCGGGACCGGTAGTACCGCCGCGGCGGTACCGACCAGCAGCGCCTCCGGGCCGAGGCTGGTGCCGAGCGTGAAGAGCATGAAGATCGCGCAGGCCGCGATCAGGATGATCACCCCGATCAGCACCAGCGCCCGTCGCCAGCTGAGCCGGCGTCGTGGCATTCCGGGTACGCCGCCACCCGCGCCTGGATCGGCGGGCACGGACGGCGACGGCGGCAGAGATCCGCCGGACGGGGTGACGGCCATGCGGTCAGCGTAGTCATCCCCGGCCCGCCCGGCCGGGCGCATGGCCGCCCCGGTGGACTCAGCCGACCGGGGGCGCGGTGGGTCGTTGCACGGCCGGTTCCGGCCCGGCCGGCGCCCCTGGTCGGTCCAGCTCACCGAAGGAGCGCCGCACCAGCCGGTTCGCCTCCTCCTGGCTGATGCCGGAGGCCACCAGCAGATCACTGGCGGTGGTACGCACCTGGGCCACCACCACGCTGCCGGAGAACCCGACCCCGTCGCCGTACGCCCGGCCGGCCTCGCTGACGGCGCGCAGCGACCGTTCCCGGGCCTGTTCGGGCTCCTCGCCCTGAGCGAACTCCTTCTGGAGCAGGCGTACCGCCTCGGCCAGGTGACCGACCGCGTCCGGCATCGGCTCCGGGACCGGCTCGTCGTCCTCCACCAGGGTCACCGCGCGACGGATCAGCGTGCCGCTGTTGCGCATCGCCCGGTCGATCGGGTCGGCCGCCTCCGCGTAGTGGGTGAGTTCGCTGCGCCGGTGCCATCGCGCCGGGGAGAGCAGCGCGGTCTCCTTGGCACCCTCGATCGCCTCGGAGAAGGTGGCCAGCTCGTCCTTGTTGTCGCGCAGCCGGTCCAGCGCACTTTGGATCTTGTCCCGATCCCGATCCCTCAGCCCGTGAGCGGCGAGATCGAGCTGGTCGGCGAGCAGGTCCAGCGCCGGCCGGGCCGCCCGGTTGAGCACCCGCAGCGGGTTGAGCGGCAGCAGGATCGCGGTGACCAGCAGCGCGATGCTGCCGCCGACAAGGGCGTCGATGAACCGGGGTATCTCCAGGTCCTCGACCGACGGACTGAGCGTCACGATCAGCACCGCGGTCGCGGCGGCCTGGATGACGATGGCGACGCTGCCTCCGGCGAAGACCGTCAGCACGATGGCTGAGGTGACCACCAGCCCGAGTTGCCACGGTCCGGTGCCGAGGAAATAGATCAGCAGGTCGCCGACGAACACCCCGACGCCCACCCCGAGGATCAGCTCCACGGTCCGGCGGAACCGCTGTCCCACCGAGACGGCCAGGGTGCCGACGGCGGAGATCGGGGCGAAGACCGGCTGCGGGTTGCCCAGCAGCTCGTGCGCGGCCAGCCAGGACAGCCCGGCCGCCAGACCTGCCTGGGCGGCCAGGCCGAGTGACAGGCGTACCCGGTGCAGGCGGTCGCGCAGGGTGGCCTTGCCACGGTGGTGCAGCTGCGCCACGGTGTCGGCGATCCGGGCCGTGTCCACGTCGGACCGGCCGTCGCGTGTGCCGTCGCGGCGCAGCAGCCGAGACAGTCCGTTCCGGGCCACCGCCATGGCCGGGACTACCCGCCTGACGCCCGGACATTCCCCGCCGAAGCGGTACATCCCTCCGGGTGGGCGACGGCAGATCGCGGCACCTCACCGGATGGGGCAGACTCGGCCCGGTGACCGGGTTGATCGAACGATGGCGCACCGCCGCGCTGGCGGCCGGAGCCGCCGATCCGGCGTCGGTCGACGCCGCGGGGGCTGAGCTGCTCGAACGGTGGCGGGAGCCGCACCGGCACTACCACACGGTCGCGCACCTGGTCGCCGTGCTCGACGTGATCGACAGGTACGCCTCGACCGCGCCACGACCCGATCTGGTCCGACTCGCCGCGTGGTGTCACGACGCGGTGTACGACCCCCGCGCGTCCGGCGACCGGAACGAGCGCGACAGCGCGGCGCTCGCCGACGCCCTGCTCACCCGGTCAGGGCTGCCCGCCGTCGAGGTGGCCGAGGTGAATCGGCTGGTCCTGCTCACCGCCGGCCATGTGGTGGATCCGGCGGACGGCGACGGCGCGCTGCTCTGCGACGCCGACCTGGCGGTGCTGGCGGCACCACCACCGGAGTACGACAGGTACGCCGCCGCGATCCGTCAGGAGTACGCCCACGTCCCCGAGCCGGACTACCGGACCGGCCGAACCCGGGTCCTCACCGCCCTGCTGGCCCTACCCACCCTCTACCGCATCCCTACCCTGGCCGCCCACTGGACCCACCCCGCCCACGAAAACCTCACCCGCGAACTAACCCACCTGACCCCGTAACCCCACGTCGATCTTGCACTTTCGTCGGGACATAACGGCGTCAAAGCCGCGGATGGGGGACCGAGAGTGCAAGATCGCGGTGGTCCGGGCGGGGGCGGGAGAGGTGTTTGGGGCGGCGGAGGTCTGCGGCGTGGAGGAGGCGTACCAGCTCGCGGCTGGGGGCCACCTGTGCGCCGAGCCAGACGGCCATCGGGAAACGCTCCGAGGGGATGTCGTAGTGGTCCCGGTCGAAACCCCGCCTGGGGGCACCCAGCATCTCGGCGAAGGCGTGCAGTTCGGCGAGGGAGACGTCACTGATCAGGTGCGACCAGAGGCGGCCGCGCCCCGGCCAGGACGGCCGGTCCACGTAGATCACGGTAGCCACCGTACCGGGCGCCGGCCCAGGTTGATGATCACCAGCGGCCGGTCGTAGCCTCGGCCACATGGCCACCTCCCCGCTCCTCGACGACCTGCGTGCCGCGCTCGGGCCGGACGCGGTACTCACCGATCCGGACCTGCTGCGCGGGCACGAGCGGGACGAGGCCGACCTGTGTGCGTCGGCGACACCGTTCGTGGTGACCCGGCCGCGCAGCACCGAGGAGGTCGTCGCGGTGGTCCGGGCGGCCGGACGGCACGGCGTACCGGTGGTGCCGCAGGGTGCGCGCACCGGGCTGGCGGGCGCGGCGAACGCGGTCGACGGCGCGGTGGTGATCAGCACCACCGCGATGGACGCGATCCTGGAGATCGACCCGGTGAGCCGGATCGCTGTCGTCCAGCCGGGAGTGGTAAACGCCGCGCTTACCGCCGCCGTGGGCGAGCGCGGTCTCTGGTACCCGCCGGACCCGGGTTCCTGGGAGTCGTCCACCATCGGCGGCAACGTCGCCACCAACGCGGGCGGGATGTGCTGCGTCAAGTACGGCGTGACCACCGAGTACGTGCTCGGCCTGGAGGTGGTGCTCGCCTCCGGCGAGGTGCTGCGCACCGGGCGGCGTACCGCCAAGGGCGTGGCCGGCTACGACCTGACCCGGCTCTTCGTCGGCTCGGAGGGCACCCTCGGAGTGATCACCGAGGTGACCGTGGCGTTGCGGCCGGCACCCGCGGAGTCGCTGACCCTGGTGGCCGTCTTCGGCTCGACCACGGAGGCCGGTGAGGCGGTGGCCCGGATCGCCGCCCAGGGGCTCTCCCCCAGTCTGCTGGAGCTGCTCGACCGGACCCATCTGGCGGCGATCGAGGCGTACCGGCCGATGGGGTTGCGCACCGACGCCGAGGCGCTGCTGCTGGCCGCGGCCGACACCGGCCCCCGGGCGGCGGTGGACCTGGCCGAGCTGGCCTCGGTCTGCGAGGCCGCCGGCGCCGAGGAGGTGTACGCGGCAAGTGACGCCGTGGAGGCCGCCGCGCTGTTGCAGGCCCGCCGGTCGGCCCACCCGGCAATGGAGAAGTACGCCGCGGACGCGTACCCGGGTGGCAACGGTGGCCTGATCATCGACGACCTGGCGGTGCCCCGGGGAGCACTCGCCGCGCTGCTCGACGGAGTGGCCCGGATCGCGGTCGAGTGCCAGGTGCCGATCGGTGTGGTCGGTCATGCCGGTGACGGCAACATGCACCCCAACATCGTGGTCGATCGAGCCGATCCGGCGAGCCTGGAGCGCGGCCGGCGGGCCTTCGACGAGATCATGCGGTTGGGGCTGGAGCTGGGCGGCACGTGCACCGGTGAACACGGCGTCGGTCTGCTCAAGCGGGAATGGCTGGCCCGGGAGATCGGTCCGGTGGGCGTACGGGTGCACCAGGCGATCAAGACGGCGCTCGACCCGGCCGGCCTGCTCAACCCCGGAAAGGTGCTCTGACCCGGGTCAGCCGACCATCTCGGCGGGCGTGTTCTGAGTGAGCAGCAGCAGGATCTCCTCGGCCACCGGTGGCCGTTCCTCCCCCGGGCAGTCCTGCGAGGTGATCAGGCCGGCCGCGGTCAGCAGGCTGGAGGTGAGAGCGCCCACGCAGCTGACCCGGTAGCCGCGGGCCTCGTCGGTCTCCCGGGCCAGGTCCGGCTCGGCCAGGAGCTGCTGTAGACGCTCACGCTGCTCCTCACTCAACGCGCCGGTCGAGGTGACCCCGTCGCCGGCACAGTCGATGCACTCCCAACGCCCGTCCGGCTCCACGTTCAGGGTGCGTAGCGGACCGTCGGGCCCGTTGTTCTGCAGCAGGCTGACCCGGCCCTTTCCGGTGGTGGCAGCCCCCGCGCCGCCGGGTTGCCCGGCGGCCGGCGCGCTCGCCTCCACGGAGGGTTCGGAGCGATCACCGAAGGGCGCACAGCCACTGAGGGCGATCGCCAGCAGAGCGATGCCGGGCAGGAAGGCCAGTCGTGATCGGGAAAGCGCCATCACTCGCGGAACTTACCCCACCGTAGGTAGGGAGCGTAACCCGCCGGATGGATATCCATGCCCAGCGATCTCCAGAGTGGAGCGGTCAGCGGGCCAGGCCCGCCGCGCCGTCGTCGGCGCCCCGATCTGCGGCATAGCCCCGCACATCCGGGGCACCGAGTCGCGCGGCGTCGGCGGTCGCGTCGTCCGGCATCAGCTGGGACTGTCGCTCGGCCTCCACCCGGGCCCGGTAGTGGGTCACCTCCCGAGCCCGCCGGGCCGCGTCCCAGCCCAGCACCGCACCCATCAGTTCGGCCGCGTGCTCGGCCGACTCCAGGCCCCGGTGTGCCGTCTCGAACGAGATCCGGGTACGCCGGGTCAGCACGTCCTCCAGGTGCAACGCCCCTTCGGCGCGGGCCGCGTAGGTCACCTCGGCGGCGAGGTACTCCGGCGCGCCGGCCAGCGGCGAGGCGAGCAGCGGGTCGGCGTCGATCAGGGCGAGCAGGTCGAGGGTGAGGCTGCCGTAGCGCTCCAGCAGGTGCTCCACCACCCCCACCGGCAACCCGTGACGGCGGGCCAGATCCGCCCGGTCCCGCCACATCGCCGCGTACCCGTCCGCGCCGAGCAGCGGCAGGTCCGCCGTACGCGACGCGCGCTGGCCGCCGAGCCGACGCACCGCCCGGTCGACCACGTCGGCGGCCATCACCCGGTACGTCGTGTACTTGCCACCGGCCACCATCAGCAGCCCGAGCATCGGCTCGATGACGGCGTGCTCCCGGGAGAGCTTGGAGGTGGAGTCCGCCTCGCCGGACAGCAGCGGACGCAGTCCGGCGTAGACACCTTCGATGTCGGCGGTGGTCAGCGGGCGGTCCAGCACGGTGTTGACCTGCCGGAGCAGGTAGTCGATGTCGCTTGCGGAAGCCGCCGGGTGCGAGCGGTCCAGCCGCCAGTCGGTGTCCGTGGTGCCGATGATCCAGTGCCCACCCCACGGGATGACGAACAGGACACTTGTGGCCGTACGCAGGATCAGTCCGGTCTCGCCGGTGATCGCCGAGCGGGGCACCACCAGGTGCACGCCCTTGGACGCTCGGACCCGGATACCGGGTCGCAGCCCGACGTCGTTGAGCATCCGGGACATGTCGTCGGTCCAGACACCGGTGGCGGCGATGACCGTTCGGGCGCGTACCTCGAACTCCGCCTCGGGTGAATCGGCGGGCGCCTCCAGGTCGCGGACCCGGACGCCGGTTACCTCCCGTGCCTGTCGGATCAGCCCGACCGCCCGGGCGCTGCTCACCACGGTCACGCCCAGGCTGGCGGCGGTGCGGGCCAGGGTGACCACCAGGCGGGCGTCGTCGACCTGTCCGTCGTGGTAGCGGATCGCGCCGGCCAGGCCGTCGGAGCGCAGGCTCGGGAAGACGCGGCGGGCGCCCTCCTTGCTCAGGTGCCGGTGCAGCGGCATGCCCCGGCCGCCGCCGACAAGGCCGGCGAAGGCGTCGTACGCGGCCACCCCGGCGCCGTAGTAGGCCCGCCGCAGCAGTCGGGCGGGCAGGTCGCGCAGGCCCCGACCGGCGGGGAGCGGCACCAGGAACGGCACCGGTCGCACCAGGTGCGGCGCCAGCCGGGTGGCCAGCAGGCCGCGTTCGGTAAGCGCCTCGTGCACCAGGCTCAACTCCAACTGTTCCAGGTAGCGCAGGCCACCGTGGATCAGCTTGCTGGACCGGCTGGAGGTGCCGGCGGCGAAGTCGCGCGCCTCCACCAGGGCCACCTTGAGGCCCCGCGACGCGGCGTCGACGGCCGCTCCGGCACCGGTCACCCCGCCCCCGATCACCAGCACGTCGAACCGCTCGGCGCGCAACCGACGCAGGTCGGCGGCGCGGCGGGCGGGCGAGAGCTGCCCGGCAACGGACCGCAGAACGTTCGGATCACGCACCCGTCCACGTTAACCGTCCCGGCCCTCCGCCGACACGTGCCGGCGCGGGCATCTCGATCAGTCGCTCCGCAGCTCCGTCCCCGTCCCGTCGGTGGCCGCGTCGTACTGTGTGCGGATGCGGGCGGAACCCACCACACCCGGCTCGACCGGTAGCCCCTGGGCGATCGTCGCGGCGGTTCTCGCCGGCTGCTGGACGGTCGCGGTCACGGTCCTGGCGCAGACCGGCGGCTGGGCCGTCGACCAGGTGGTGCTGATCGGCGGCCTGGACCGGCTGGTGCCGCTCTGGCCGGTGGTCTGCGTGCTCACCGTGCTGCTGATCGCCGCCGCGGCGCTGCCGTTGGCCCTCGTTCCCCGCTCGTCGGCGGTCCGCGTCACCGGCCGGCTCTGGTTCGCCGGCGCGCTCGTGCTCGGCGTGCTCGGGCTACTGCGGACGATCCCCCAGGTGCACCACGAGGCGTACCTCGCCGCGCTGGCCAGCACGGCCATGCTGCTGACTGTGGTGACGACCCGGCTGCCGTCCCACGTCCTCGGCCCCGGTCGACGCACCGAAACCTGGCGGCCCGAGCACGCCCCGGAACGCACGGACCATCCCGGCGCGGTCGTCTCCCAGCCCACGGAGGGTCCCGGCGCGGGAGGCACCGGACGCACGGACGGTCCCGGCGCGGTCACCACGGAGCCCACGGGTGATCCGGGCGCCGCCGCGGCCGACCCGGCCGGGGGCCCGGCACACCTGGACACGCACCCGTCGGTGGCGGCCCTGCTCGCCGTGGCCGCCGGACTCGCCCTGCTGCTGCCCTGGGTCTGGTTGGGCGCGCTCGGCGGTCTGTTGGAGACAATTCTCGCCGGACTGGGCGCGGCGGCGGTCGGCGCGCTGGCCGCGACGCTGCTCGACGCCCGGTTCTGGAGTCAATTCGAGGTCGGCGAGCGACCCCGACCGGCCCGCCTGGTGCTTGTGGGCGGGCTCGTCGCCGGGGTGGTGCTGCTGCTGGTGGGTGCCGGTGCCGGCCATTCCGGTGCGCAGCTGCCGCTGCTGGTGACGCTGCCGCCGGCCGGTTTCGCGTTGGCCGCGCTGCGGGCCATGACCCGCCGTCCGGCCGCCGGGCGCGGCGTCGTCCACCCGGGCACGGGACGCGGCCTGCCGGGTCACCCGATCACCGGCCGTGTCGTGGGCCGTCATCCGGCCGGGGCCGGCGGCCGGGCACCGACCGCCTGGCTGGTCGGGCTCGGCGTGTTCGGCCCGTTGGCGTTCACCGATCCGGAGGAGGTCAGCCTGCTGCTGGTCGGCACCCGCGACGTGCCGTTCTGGGTGGCCGCCGCGACCGGTGCCGGGCTCGCCGTCGGACTGGTGCTGGCTGTCGGGTACGGCCTGCTGCTGGCGCGCCGCTCGGCCCGCGCGCCCAGCCCGATGCTGGCCGCGGCGAGCGCGCTGACGCTGCTGGTCACGGTCGGCCTGGTCGGTGCCACGGCCGGCCAGCCGGGACTGCACGGTGAACGGCTCTTCGTACTGCTTCGGGAGCAGGCGGACCTCAGCGGCGTGAGCGGCGGACCAGGCCGGGCGGGCCGGGACGCCCGCGCCGGGGAGGTCTACCGGCGGCTCGTCGACACCGCCGACCGGACCCAGGCCGACCTGCGGCGGGACCTGCGCCGGGCCCGGCTGCCACACACCCCCTACTACCTGGTCAACGCGATCGAGGTGGATGGTGGGCCGGCGGTGCGGGCCTGGCTGTCCAGCCGACCGGAGGTGGCCCGGGTACTGGTCAGCCAACGGCTGCGTCCGTTGCCGACGCCCGCCGACAGCGCCACCGGCAGCGCCCCGCCCCCGTCCGGCCCGCCGTGGAACATCACGATGCTCGGTGCGGATCGGGTCTGGTCCGAGCTCGGTGTCACAGGTGCCGGGGTGACCGTGGGCAGTTCCGACTCGGGGGTGGACGGACGGCACCCGACCCTGGCCCAGGGTTTCCGGGGCGGCGACGACTCGTGGTTCGACCCGTGGAACGGCACCCGTGCACCGACCGACCGCAGCGGGCACGGCACCCACACGGTGGGCAGCGCGGTCGGGCGGGACGGCATCGGCGTGGCCCCCGGGGCGCAGTGGGTCGGCTGCGTCAACCTCGACCGCAATCTGGGGAACCCGGCCGCCTACCTCGACTGCCTCCAGTTCATGCTGGCGCCCTTCCCGGCCGGCGGCGACCCGTTCCGGCAGGGGCGGCCCGCCCGGGCGCCGGAGATCCTGACCAACTCGTGGGGCTGCCCGCCGATCGAAGGCTGCGATCCTCGCGCGCTGCGGCCGGCCACGGCGGCGCTGGAGGCCGCCGGAATCCTCGTCGTCGCGGCGGCCGGCAACACCGGCCCGTTCTGCGGCTCCGTGCAGGACCCGCCCGCGCCGTACGCGGACGTGCTGACCGTCGGCGCGGTGGACGACCGGCGGCGGGTCACCGCCTTCTCCTCCCGTGGCCCGACGGCCACCGGGGCGACGAAACCGGACCTGATGGCGCCGGGGGCGGAGGTCATCTCGGCGATGCCCGGCGGCGGGTACGCCGTGCTCGACGGCACGTCTATGGCCACACCGCAGGTGGCCGGGGTGGTCGCGTTGATGTGGTCGGCCAACCCCGAACTCGTCGGCGACCTGGACCGCACCCGGCGGATCCTGGCCGAGACGGCCGACCCGGTCGAGACCGACGGCCCGTCCGGGGATCGGACCGACGACTGCGGCGGCGCGGCGAACATCGCCGGTGCCGGCCTGGTCAACGCGTACGCGGCCGTCTCGGCGGCGCGCAGGTGATCGTCCGAAACTGATCTCACCCAACGTGAGCAGGTCTCGCCCGGGGGTTATCCGACCGCGCCTGAACTGCTATCTTGCGGCTTCATGCACGGTCATTCACCCGGGGCGGCGGCTCCGCTCCCGCCATCGTCGACGGCTCGGTGGCGGGGCATGGCCCTGCTGATCCTGCTGGGCGTACCGGCCCTCGTCGTGGCGCTGTGCTGCGGGGTGGTGCACGTGGTCACCAGGTCCGCCACCGACGACCCGTTCAGCCACCGCGGCGGCGTCACCGGACCGCCCTGACCCGAGCGCACGACGTCGAGGGAATCCGGACGGGCGTGTCATTCGGGCAGCGCGGGCGTCCGGGTCGAACCTGTCCTCTCCCGTACGGCAGGTCGTTTGGCCGCAGTTGAAAGGGCAAATAGCAGATAGATCCCGATAATGCCATTCGCCCGCCTCGGCGCTCGGCGCACCCTACCGTTTCGGTAGAGGAGGCAGCGATGACCATGGACGACGATCAGACCCGGGACGCCCCACCGGCCACCTGGGCCACGGTCCACGGACTCCCCGGCCAACTGCCGGTCGACCGGCTCGACTATGGCGACGCCGAGCAGTTGGCCGAGATGACCGGTGCGAGCGAACCACCGGAGGAGCCACTCATCCTGGTGGACGAGCCGGTGCAACATCGCCCACCGTACGACCGGGCACGGAAGCGACGGAATCAGCGACCACTGCCGACATAGCGGGCCAGCGGTAACCGCCGACACAGGGCCGACGACAAGTGCCGACATGACGGAAGGGGGCGGACCGCTGACGCGGCCCGCCCCCTTCCGGCGTTGGAGCTGGACTCAGAAGTCCATGTCCCCGCCACCCGGGCCAGCCGGGGCGGCCGGGGTCTTCTCCGGCTTGTCCGCCACGACGGCCTCGGTGGTGAGGAACAGCGCGGCGATCGACGAGGCGTTCTGCAGCGCCGAACGGGTCACCTTGGCCGGGTCGATGATGCCCGCGGCCAGCAGGTCGACGTACTCACCGGTCGCGGCGTTGAGGCCGTGACCCGCGTCGAGGTTACGGACCCGCTCCACCACGACGCCGCCCTCAAGGCCGGCGTTCACGGCGATCTGCCGCAGCGGGGCGTCCAGCGCGATCTTGACGATCTGCGCGCCGGTCGCCTCGTCGCCGGCCAGGTCGAGCTTGTCGAAGGCGGTCTTGCCGGCCTGAACCAGCGCGACACCACCACCCGGGACGATGCCCTCCTCGACGGCGGCCTTGGCGTTACGGACCGCGTCCTCGATGCGGTGCTTGCGCTCCTTCAGCTCGACCTCGGTGGCCGCGCCGACCTTGATCACCGCAACGCCACCGGCCAGCTTGGCCAGCCGCTCCTGCAGCTTCTCCCGGTCGTAGTCGGAGTCGCTCTTGTCGATCTCGGCCCGGATCTGGTTGACCCGGCCCTGGATCTGCTCGGCGTCGCCGGCACCGTCGACGATGGTGGTCTCGTCCTTGGTCACCACGACCTTGCGGGCGCGGCCCAGCATGTCGAGGCTGACGGCGTCCAGCTTGAGGCCGACCTCCTCGCTGATGACCTGGCCACCGGTGAGGATCGCGATGTCGGTGAGCATGGCCTTACGGCGGTCACCGAAGCCCGGCGCCTTGACGGCGACCGACTTGAAGGTGCCGCGGACCTTGTTGACCACCAGCGTGGCCAGGGCCTCGCCCTCCAGGTCCTCGGCGATGATCAGCAGCGGCTTGCCGCCCTGCATGACCTTCTCCAGGATCGGGAGCAGGTCCTTGACCGACGAGATCTTGCTGTTCGCGATCAGGATGTACGGGTCGTCGAAGACGGCCTCCATACGCTCCGGGTCGGTCATGAAGTAGGCCGAGATGTAGCCCTTGTCGAAGCGCATGCCCTCGGTGAGCTCCAGCTCCAGCCCGAAGGTGTTGCTCTCCTCGACGGTGATGACGCCTTCCTTGCCGACCTTGTCCATCGCCTCGGCGATGATCTCACCGACGCTGGTGTCACCAGCGGAGATGGAGGCGGTGGAGGCGATCTGCTCCTTGGTCTCGACGTCCTTGGCGAGCTTCAGCAGCTCCTCCGAGACGTTGGCGACCGCAGCCTCGATGCCCCGCTTCAGGGCCATCGGGTTGGCACCGGCGGCCACGTTGCGCAGGCCCTCGCGAACGAGTGCCTGGGCCAGGACGGTCGCCGTCGTCGTGCCGTCACCGGCGACGTCGTCGGTCTTCTTGGCGACCTCCTTGACCAGCTCGGCGCCGATCTTCTCGTACGGGTCCTCGAGCTCGATCTCCTTGGCGATGCTCACACCATCGTTGGTGATGGTGGGGGCACCCCACTTCTTCTCGAGCACGACGTTGCGGCCCTTGGGGCCGAGGGTCACCTTCACGGCGTCGGCGAGCTGGTTCATGCCCCGCTCGAGGCCGCGGCGCGCCTCTTCGTCGAACGCGATCATCTTGGCCATACGGCGTTGTCCTCCTGGACACTCACGGGCCACCCGAGTGTGTGCCCCGGATGGGCCGTCTGGTGTACGCACCTTGGGACGTCGCCACCTGGCGACGGCGACGTCTCCTCGGCCGGGCCGGATAGCCCGCGACGACCGGCCACGTGCCCCACCCGTGGTTATGTCACGGGCACGACCGCGGCCCCACCGTCCCGACCAACTGGCACTCACGCCATGCGAGTGCCAATGACTTGTTTAGCACTCTCCCCTGCCGAGTGCAAGCACGATGGCCCGGGTCAGCCGAGTTCGGCCGCCAGTTGCGCGCCGTTCACCGGACCCTCGTGCGCCCGCTGCTCGGCGTAGGTGACAACGAGCCCGACCAGTTGCGCGAGGTACGCCGGCAGCGCCAGCACCGCGACCACCGCGATGGTCAGCACCACACCCACCGCCGTACCCGGCGAGTCCAGCGGAGTGGCACCGAACGGCAGGATCGCCAGCGACTCGATCAGGCTCGCGACCAGCGAGACACCGATCACGGCGGCGCCCACCAGTGCCACCCGGCCGAGCAGCAGCCCCAGCCGGTCACGCAGCATCCGATGCGACCGGCTCAGTGGGTCGTGCCGCTCGAAGAGATAGACCGGGCCGGCCATGGCGAACGCGAACCCCGCGTACACGCCGGGCAGGAAGCACAGACAGAACCCGAAGGTGACGATCAGGGTGATGAGCAGGGTCCAGCCCCAGAGTCCGAGTGCCCGGCGCGTCCCGTAGCGCAGGGCGGCACCGAGACCGACCGGCTGGCCGGCCGCCTGCCGGGCGATCACCCAGGTGCCGGCGGCCCAGCCGACACACTGCACCAGACCGAGCAGCAGGCTTCCGCTGATCAGCACCGACAGCAGCGTCGCGAGATCCGTCCAGAAGTTCGCCGGCAGCGCGGCGGAGTCGCTCGCGAGTTGGGTATCCCAACGGGCCGAGGGGTCCACGGCCAGCACCAGCACCGACAGCACCGCGGCCGGCACCACCTGGGTGAGCACGAGGATCGGCAGCAGCTGTCGCCAACCCCGGCGGGCGGCGCCCACGCAGCGGGCGAACCAGGCACCGAGCCCGGCCCCGGGTGGGGTGACCAGGGCATCGGAGGGGTCGAGACCATAGCCGGCCGGGTGGGGGTACCAGCCGTAGGGCGGCTGGCCGGGATATGGCGTCATGCCGACGTAGGGCGGCTGGCCGGGCGGCACACCGTACGGAGGCGGACCAGGCTGGGGCGGCTGACCGACCCAACCGGCGGTGGGCGGTTCCGGCTCGCCCGGAGGCGAGGAGAGCGGGCCTGTCGGGGGCGGCTGGTCGGACATGAACCCTCCTCAGCAACGGCTGGATCGGTTCATGATCTTCCCTTGTGGGGCACCGGCACCGCAGCCCCCTCCGGCCATGGTCACGTCACCCCGTCGACGATCAGTCAGTGGGGTGGGTGGTCCGCACTCAGATGACGCGTACCCGCTCGGCCTGCGGGCCCTTCTGGCCCTGGGCGATCTCGAACTCCACCCGCTGACCGTCGTCCAGCGCCTTGTAGCCGTCCATCTCGATCGCGGAGAAGTGGACGAAGACGTCCTGCCCGCCGTCGACGGCGATGAAGCCGTAGCCCTTCTCGGCGTTGAACCACTTCACGGTGCCTTGTGCCACGGTGTTTTCCTCACTCTGCACGGCGTTCCACTACCTCGGGTCGCCGGCGCACCGGCACCCGGAAACCACCGGTTTCGGCAATCGGCGACGACCACTGAAACGGGTGACCGAAATCGCACGCTACACGAGGAGTGACGACCGCGCACGACCACAAATCGGGCGTATTA
Source organism: Micromonospora sp. NPDC049891 (assembly GCF_040660295.1). Taxonomy (NCBI): domain Bacteria; kingdom Bacillati; phylum Actinomycetota; class Actinomycetes; order Micromonosporales; family Micromonosporaceae; genus Micromonospora; species Micromonospora sp. NPDC049891. Next base: position 83,608 of record NZ_JBFAML010000008.1, on the reverse strand, counting down.
CAGTCACCCGCATCGTCGTACGTCATTGTGATAAGCATGCGGGCATGACCATCGTCACCGACGGAACCGGCGTGCGTCGGGCCGTGATCCGCCGGGTCGAGCCAGCCGACGCGGCCCGGATGCGCGCGCTACGCCTGGAGATGCTCGCGGACGCACCGCTGGCGTTCCTGGAGACGATCGCCGAGGCCGCGGCCCGACCCCACGCCGAGTACGCCGCCCGGGTCGCCCAGGTCTCCGCCGGTTCGGACACGGCGCAGTTCGTGGCGGATCCGGGCGGCCGGCTGGTCGGCCACGCCGGTGGGGTCATCCACCCGACCGAGCCGGGCGTGACAGTGCTCTACGCCGTCTACATCACCCCGGCCTGGCGGGGCACCGGCCTGCTCGCGGATCTGGTCGACGCAGTGGCGGGCTGGTCCCGGGCCGGTGGGAGGGACGAGCTGATGCTTGAGGTGGTGGTCGGCAACGACCGTGCCTACCGGGCCTACCAGCGACTGGGCTTCGTCGACACCGGCGTCCGCGTGCCGCACCCGAACATCCCCGCCCTGCGCGAACTCCAGATGCGCAGGGCCGTCTGAAACCCGACAGACGATCGCCGACCTGGGCCGATGTGGTGGGCGGCCACCAGAACCGCCCACCTCGGAACCTCAGACGTGCCGGCGGCTCTGCACGATGCGGAACCGGTTCGCCACGTACGCCCCGTCGGTCAACGCCGAGTTGGCCGCCGCGTTCGCCCCACTGCCATGGAAGTCGGAGAAGGCCGCCGACTGGTTCACGAAGACACCGCCGGTGAGGTTTGCCGACAGGTGCACCCCGACGTCGATCGCGGCCGCCTCGGTGGCGTCCAGCACGGCGTTGTCGGTGGAGTAGACGGCCGCCGTGAGGGCACCCTTCTCCCCCACTGTCGAGCGCAGGATCTCCAGGCTGTGCGCGGTGGAGTCGGTGGCGACGGCGAAGGAGATCGGCCCGAACCACTCCCGCGAGTAGGTCGCGGTGTCGCCGGCGTCCAGCTTGACGATTGTCGGCGTACGCACGACGGCGTCGGGGAACGACGGGTGCTCGACGGTACGCGACTCCAGCACGGGCTCGCCGACCTTGGCGACCTCGTCCAGCCGCTCCAGCACACCGTCGTTGACGATCGCCCCGGTCAGCTCCACTCCCCGGGCCGGATCACCGGTGAGCTTGCCGACGGCCGCGGCGATTCCGCCGGCCACCTCGTCGAAGCTCTTGTGCCCCTGGTCGGTGTCGATGCCGTCCCGCGGGATGAGGATGTTCTGCGAGGTGGTGCACATCTGGCCGCTGTAGAGCGTCAGCGTGAAGCCCAGGTTCCGGCACATCCCGGCGAAGTCGTCGGTGGAGTCGACCACCACCGTGTTGAGCCCCGCCTTCTCGGTGTACACGGCCGCCTGCCGGGCGTTGGCCTCCAGCCAGTCGCCGTACTCGGTGGAACCGGTGAAGTCGACGATCCGGACCGCCGGGTGCAGGGCGAGGGTCGAGGCGAGCTTCTCGCCCGGGGCCTCGGGGGCCAGCAGGATCAGGTTGGGGTCGAAGCCGGCCTCGGCGAGCACCTCGCGGGCGTACCGGACGGTGATGGCCAGCGGCAGCACCGCGCGCGGGTGTGGCTTGACCACGACGGGGTTCCCGGTGACAAGCGAGGCGAAGAGACCCGGGTAGGAGTTCCAGGTCGGGAAGGTGTTGCAGCCGATCACCAGGGCCACTCCCCGGGGTACCACGTGGAAGGTCTTGGTCATCCGCAGCGGGTCGCCCTTGCCGGCGGCCTTCTCCCAACCGGCGGTACCCGGGTGCCGGGTCATCTCCGCGTACGAGTAGGCCAGCGCCTCCAGCGCGCGGTCCAACGCGTGCGCCCCACCGGCCTGGAAGGCCATCACGAAGGCCTGGCCGCTGGTGAACTGCACCGCGTTCGCCAGCTCGAAGACGTTCTTGTGCAGCCGATCGAGGATCTCCAGGCAGACCCCCACCCGGGTCTGCGGGCCGGCGTCACGCCAGGCGGGCAGCGCCGCGGACGCGGCGGAGACCAGCTGGTCGGCGTCGGCGTGCGGGTAGCGGACGTTCAACGCGACACCGAACGGGCTGGTCTCGGTGGCCACCCGGTCGTCGCCGCCCGGCTGGTCGAGCGGGAAGTCCCCGCCCAGGTACGCCTCGAAGGCGGCCTTGCCGTCGGCGGCTGCCGTCTCGCCGTACACCCGCGGGCTGGGTGATTCCGGGTAGGCGGACCAGTACCCCCGCTCCGTGATCGCGGTCAGCGCACGGTTGAGGGTCTCGGCGTGCCTGTCGTAGAGGGGGTGCGGGGTCTCCGTCATGCCCGCCATCATGCAACACGAAGCCCCCAGATCAGTAGGGGCGTGTCACAACTTCAGATGGTGAGCTGCCAGTTGCTCCACCGGTCCATCACCCGGAAACCGAGCTGCTCGTTGATGGCGATCATGTGGTCGTTGCTGCCTGCGTTGAAGGTGTCGATCACCCGCACGGCGGGCTCGTGGGCGAGCAGGTGCCGCAGATTTTCGATCTTGGCAAGCAGGCCGAGCCGATGGCCCCGGTGCTCCGGGTCGACGATGGTGATCTGCTGGAACGAGTGCCAGTCCGCCGACGCCCCGACGTCCAGCAGCGTCCACGCGACCAGCCGACCGGACGCCTGGTGGCGGACACCGACGTGGTAACGCCGCCGGCCACGGGCCGCCAGCGCCAGCTCGGTGCCGCGCAGGCGTTCGGCGTCGACCTGCTCGGGCTCCCAGGCCAGGTCACCCATAGGCGCGTCCGCCAGCAGCCGCCCGTCCAGGTACGCCACGTCGGCGACCAGGTCGTCGGGGGTGTGCCCGCGCCAGCACACAACCTCGTAGCCGGTCGCCCGGCCCCGGGCGTCGGCCAGCAGCGTGTCCAGCTTCGCCTGGTCCAGATCGGCGGTGTCCAGCCGCCGTCGCACGTCGGGCAGGGCGTCGACCGCGCCGAAGGCGGTGGCGAAGGCGGCGCCCGCCGAGGGACGGTCGGGTGCCCCGGGCAGGTGGGCCATGCTCATCGCGCTCACCCGCTTGCGCCCGTGCTCGCGCAGCACGGCGAGACCGTGCTGGACCAGCGCGCGACCCACCCCCCGGCGCCGGTACGCCGGGTGCACGGACAGGTCGGCGGAGGCGTTCTCGGTGTTGTCCAGTTGCGGCAGGTCGAGTGCGAGATGGCCGGCGGGCTCACCGTCGAGGTGGGCCAGCAGGTTGACCGGCGCGGTGCCCGGCATCGGATGGCGCACCATCGCGGTGAACCGTTGCCGGCAGAAGGGCGGGAAGTCGGGCAGGTCGGCGGCGAGGCGCGCCGCGCCGATCCGGTACGCCTGGTCGATCGCCTGCTCGTCGGCGGGACCGAAGGTGGTGACGGTGACGGTCATGCCGGCAGCGTGCGGGACAGACAGACGAACGGGCCAGCGATTTTCGCTGGCCCGTTCGGACGTTGGTCGGGAGGGACGATCGCACAACGCCTCCGGCGCTGGGTCGTAAAGACTGAAAGTCTACGGCGAAACGCCCTCCCGCACGGAGCATCTTGCGCCGTCCGTTTGCGGTCGTCAAGTCCCTGGCGGCGTGTTTCGCTCACTCCCTGCGAAATGCCGCTTACTCACCAGCACGGCGTGGTCAGCTCAGCAGGCCCGCGTCGCGGGCGGCCCGCAACGAAGGCTTGATCCGGTGGGTGGGGCCCACCTCACCGGCGACCGCGTCGAGCGTCTTCAGCCCTTCGCCGGTGTTGAACACCACCGTCTCGGCGGTCGGGTCCAGCCGGCCCGACTCGACAAGCTTGCGCAGCACCGCCACGGTCACCCCGCCGGCCGTCTCCGCGAAGACCCCGGTGGTACGCGCCAGCAGGCGCACACCCGCGCGGATCTCGTCGTCGTCGGCGTGGTCCATCCAGCCACCGGTGCGACGGACCGCCTCCAGGGCGTACAGCCCGGCCGCCGGGTCGCCGATGTTCAGCGACTTGGCGATGCCGGTGGGCTTGACCGGGGTGATGGCGTCGGTGCCGGCGTGCAGTGCGGTGGCGATCGGGTTGCAGCCGGCCGACTGCGCGCCGAACACCTTCCAGCCACCGGCCGGGGCGTCGACCAGGCCGATCTCGACGAGTTCGCTGAACGCCTTGTCAATCTTGGTGAGCAGCTCACCCGAGGCCATCGGAATGACCACCTGGGCGGGGATCCGCCACCCGAGCTGCTCGGCCACCTCGTAGCCGAGCGTCTTGGACCCCTCCGCGTAGTACGGCCGGACGTTGACGTTCACGAAGGCGGTGTCCTCGAACTCGTCGGTCTCGACCAGTTCGCCACAGAGCCGGTTCACGTCGTCGTACGACCCGTCGATGGCGACCAGGTCGCCGCCGTAGACGGCGGTGGTGACGACCTTGCCCTGCTCCAGGTCGCTGGGGATGAAGACCACGGACGGCGCACCGACCCGGGCGGCGTGCGCGGCGACGGAGTTGGCCAGGTTGCCGGTGGAGGCGCAGGCGAACCGGGAGAAGCCGAGCGCGCGGGCGGCGGTGAGCGCCACCGACACCACCCGGTCCTTGAACGAGTGGGTGGGATTGGCGCTGTCGTCCTTGACCCACAGCGGAGCGGTGATGCCCAGCTCGGCGGCGAGCCGGTCGGCGGCCACCAGCGGAGTGAACCCCGGGTCCAGGGTGACCCTGGCGGCCGGGTCCTGGCCGGCGGGCAGCAGGGCGGCGTACCGCCAGAGATTGCGCGGGCCGGCTTCGATCTGCTCGCGGGTCACGGCGGCGAGGGCGGCCGGGTCGTAGTCGACCTCCAACGGGCCGAAACACTCGTAACAGGCGTGCTGGGCGGCGAGCGGGTAGCGGGCCGAACAGGCCCGGCAGACCAGGGCACGGGCGGGGCTGGCGGCGGTGTCGATGCCGGACGGGGCGAGCGTCGACGTCATGTCGAAGTCCTCTCATCTTTCCCCGCATCGCACCCTGCGGCGGGGACGGAATTGGCACCTGCCCCGCCGAACGCTCAACGGTGAGCGCGCGAGGTGGTTGCCGGGGCGTCGTCGGGCCGTATCCCTCAGCCCCTCTGGATGAGGTATGCAGTTGTGTCGCCGAGTCTAGGCAATCCGGTCGCGACCGTCGCCGGTCAATCCCAGCTTGTGAGCGAATCCTCAGCGGCGCCGTCGCGTGCCCCGGCGCCGCTGAGGACCGCCGTCAGGCCGGGACGGAGCGCGGTTCAGCCTGATCCAGGGCGACCGTCGCCGCCCCGCGCCGCCACAGGTTGTCGACCGCCCAGGTGCCTGGGCCGAGCACCGCGACCAGGAAGAACGACCAGCAGAAGAGCACTGACAACTCGCCGTGGTTGCGCAGCGGCAGCAGCGCGTCGGGCTGGTGGACCACGAAGTACGCGTAGGCCATGGAGCCCGACGCCAGCAACGCCGCGGGCCTGGTGAACAGCCCCAGGAGCACGAGGCCGCCGCAGATCAGCTGGATCATCGCGGCGTACCAACCCGGCCACTGGCCGAGCGGCACGGCCTCGCCGGTGCCCCGGTTGCCACCGAAGACGCCGAACACGGACGACATGCCGTGAATGAGGAACAACAACCCGATCACAATGCGGAACAGGGACAAAGCCGGCCCGCCGAACCGGTCAGCACGCATTGGTACCTCCTACGAGTGGGGTGGTGGTACCAGAATGCGGAAATCATAGATAGTTGTCGATGCAATCTCTCTTGGTGGGAACGCTCCCACACTCATCCTAGCGGCCGAAACTTCCGGAAGCGGACCCATCACGACCGGAAACCGTGCGGTCCGCTGGTACCGGTGGCGGGGCAACGGGCCGTGGCTGCCGGTGCGACGATGCTCCGATGCCAGGCACAACGGTCCCCGAGTCGACCTCCGGTGGCCGTCGGCTCGCCACCGGTTCGGTCTCGATCGCCGCAGTCTTCACGCTGCTCACCGGCTGCGCTCCGGCCGGCGAGGTGGCCGGCGTCCCGCCCGAACCGGTGCCGACGTTCAGCGCGACCGGCGACACGCCGTCCCGCGATGGCGAGCCCGACGGCGATGACGGCCCGACGTCCGGCTGCCCCGAATCCGGCGTCCGGATCACCTACCGCGGCGTCAGCGCCGCCATGGGACTGCGAGCGATGGGCCTCGAACTCGTCAACTGCGGCGCACGCCCCTACCCGCTGCGCGGGTATCCGGAGCCGAGGCTGCGGGACGGGGAAGGGAAGGTGATCCCGGTCCGGGTGATCCGGGGTGCGGAAGGAATAACGTCCGGCTTCGACAAGCCACCCCGACCGTTGGTGCTGGCTCCCGGCGAGGCGGCCGGCGCCGCGCTGCTCTGGCGGAACCTGGTCGACAACCCGACGGTGGTGGCGACAAACGCCGAGCACCTCGAGGTCGCCCCGCTGCGTGGCCAGCCGGCGCAACAGGTCGTCATACAGGGGCGGATCGACCTGGGCAACACCGACCGGCTCGGGGTGAGCGCCTGGCAGAAGCGCGAGCCGAGCACGCCCACCGCGACGCCCGGAACGCCTACCCCACCGGTCCCGCTGCTCTGACCACGTGCACTGCCCTCAGCTGGTGATGTCCTTACGGGTGAAACGCCAGAAGGCCAGGCCCCAGAACACTGTCGCGTAGCAGATGGCCGAGACGGTGCCCCGCACGATGTCGTCGGTCTGCACGGGCGTGGAGAGCAGCCCCAACCACGCGGTGCTGTAGTGGGTCGGCAGGAACGACCGGATCGCGCCGAGCGCGGTGATCTGGTCCAGGATGCTGGAGAGGATCCAGAGCAGCACCGCGCCACCCACCGCGCCGAGCGCCGCGTCGGTGGTCACCGAGAGCAGAAACGCCAGTCCCGCGACCACCAGCAGGACGATCGCCAGGTAGCCGAGCACCGCGAGCAGCCGCAGCAGCCCCTCGCCCGGCTCCAACTGCGCGGCGACCGTGCTGCGCAACGGCGACCAGCCGTAGCGCAGGGTGCCGATGGCCAGCGCCGTGCCGGCGAGCAGCAGCAGCGCCAGCGCCGAGTAGGCGAGCGCGACAAGCAGCTTCACCGTGAGCAGTCGGGCCCGGGGCACCGGGATCGCCAGCAGGTAACGCAGGCTCCCCCAGCTCGCCTCGCTCGCCACCGTGTCACCGCAGAACAGCGCCACCACGACGACCAGCAGGAACGAGGCCGACACGAAGATGGTGAAGAGGGTGAAGTTCAGTCCACCGGAGGTGGCGAGATCGATCAGGCTGCCGAACTCGGCCCCGCCATTGTCGTCGTCGTTGGTGTCGAACTGGAACGCGATCAGGATGATCAGCGGCAGCAGTACCATGAAGCCGAGCGCCAACTGGGTACGCCGGCGCGACGCCTGCCGGCGGAACTCCGCGCCGAACGGCAGCGTCCGGGCGGGCCGGTAGCCGGCCGCCGCACCCGAGGCGGCAACGCTTGTCGTGTCCCGCGTCGGCTCGACAGTCGATCCCGCCATCACCGGTCCCCGCTTCCCCGAGAATTCTCGCCCACCAGGGCGAGGAAGGCGTCCTCCAGGCGGCGCCGGGGCACCACCCGGTCCACTGCGATTCCGGCCCGGACCAGCTCAGCGACCACCTCGCTGCGGGCGGTGCCGTTGGTGTCGACCACCAACTGCCCGTCCGCGTCGTCCAGGACCCGTACGCCACCGAGGCCGTCGAGCACGTCGCGGGCCGCGGTCGGGTCACTCACCTCGAACAGCACGCTCGGCGAGTCACCGACGATTTCCTCGACCGGCCCGGAGGCCACGATCCGGCCCTTGTTCACCACCACGGCGTGGGTGCAGGTCTGCTCCACCTCGGCGAGCAGATGGCTGGAGACCAGCACCGCCCGGCCGTCGGTGGCGTACCGCTGAAGCACCCGACGCATCTCGGCGATCTGCGGCGGGTCCAGCCCGTCGGTCGGTTCGTCGAGCACCAGCAGTTCCGGCAGGCCGAGCATGGCCTGGGCGATGGCCAGCCGCTGCCGCATGCCGTGGCTGTACTTGCGCACCCGCCGGTGCACCGAGGATCCCAGCCCGGCGATCTCCAGTGCCTGCTCGAAGTGGGCGTCGGCCTCCGGCCGACCGGTCGCCCGCCAGTACGCCTTGAGGTTCTCCAGCCCGGACAGGTGCGGCAGGAACCCCGGCCCCTCCACAAGTGCGCCGATCCGCGACAACACCGGCGAGCCGGGCACCAGCCGGTGTCCGAAGACGTAGATCTCCCCCGCCGTCGGCTGGGTCAGCCCCATCAGCACCCGCAGGGTGGTGGTCTTGCCGGCGCCGTTAGGCCCGAGCAGGCCGACCACCTGACCGGGGTGCACCTCGAAGTCCACCTCGGAGACGGCCACGAAGCCGTCGGCGTACTCCTTGCGCAGGTGGCGCACGGCCAGCGGGGTGTCCGCGTAGTCCGGATGGATCGAGGTGTCCTGGCGGCGGTGCCGCAGGCGCAGCACGGCCACGAGCACGACGAGCCCGATCACGATCGCGGCGATCAGCCCGACCAGTACCCAGCGCCAGAGCGCCGCCTCGGTGGGGATCGGGTCGCTGTCGACAGTCGGCAGGCTGACCGGAGTGTCACCGACCGCGACCGCGTAGACGGCCGGCTCGATCGGAGTCGTGTACGCCTGATCCGAGGTGGCCACCACCAGCCGGAGCCGGTGCCCGGCCTCCACCCGGTGCACGATCGCCGGCAGGGTAACGGTGACCGGCGCGGCGGCGTCTACGCTCGCAGGCAGGCCGGTGAGCCGGATCGGCGCGATCAGCCCGCTGGGCAGGGTGGCCGCCCCTTCCGGGTCGACCACGTAGAGCTTGGCGAAGAGGACGGCCTCGCCGCTGCTCGACGCGGCACGCAGCGAGACGGTCGGCGCGCCGACGATGTCGACAGCTTCGGTCAACGGCTCGGACTCGAACCGGGCGTGCTGCCCGGGTATGTCACCGGCCACCCCGCTGAGCAGCGAGCTCAACGAGCCGGCGAACGGTACCGAGGAGATGGCGGCGGGGTTGCCGCCGGGCGGGTTGGCCACCGGCTGGGCCGGGCCGGCCACGGCCACCTCGACGCGGGAGTCGCCGCCGAGACCGGGGTAGTCGTCGGTGCGGTAGCCGGTGGCGACCAGGCCCCGGTCCATCGCGTCGAAGCCGGCGATCCGGCTGAAGGTGAAGGTGTCGCCCGGCGCCGTCCCGGTCCCCGCGACGTAGTGGTCGAGCCACTGCGCGGTCAGGAACTTCACCCGGTCGGAGTCGGTCTGCGGTCCGGAGCCGCCGTCGTGGCCGCCGGTGAACCAGGCGACCCGCACCGGGGTGCCGTTCGCGGCGATGCCCCGGGCGTTGGCATCGGCCTCGCCGAGCGGGAAGAGCGTGTCCGCCGCGCCCTGGACCAGCAGGGTGGGCGCCTCGATCCGGTCCAGCACGCCGGCCGGGCTGGACCGGCGCAGCAGGTCGACGGCGGCCTGGTCGGCCCGGCCGGTGGCGGCGATGCGCAGGTACGCGGCGCAGACGTCGGCGGCGAACCGGCCACAGGAGGGATCGGGCAGACCGCCGACGGTTGGTGCGCCGGGTGCGGTGCCAGGCCCTTGGCCCGGAGCGGGGCTGGGCGGCCCGGCGCCCGGCGCGCCCTCCGGCGTCTCGGCGCCGGTGCCGGAGATCCCGGCCGGGCCGGAGCCGACGTTTCCGCCGCCACCGAAGAAGATCCCGGCCCAGCCCGACTTGAACACACCCTCGGTCGGCTCGTCGCCGGTGCTCTCCGGCAGGAAGGCGCGGGACAGGTCGTTCCAGGTGATCATCGGAACGATCGCGTCGACCCGCTGGTCCTGGGCGGCGAGCAGCAGCGCCAGCGCACCGCCGTAGGAACCGCCGACCACACCCACCCGGGGGTCGCCGGTGGCGTCGGTACGGATCTCCGGTCGCTCGGCGAGCCAGTCCAGCAGCCGCTGGGCATCGCGTACCTCGTGGTCGGGACTGTCCAGGTGGATCTCGCCGCCGCTGCGGCCGAAGCCGCGCGCGGTCCAGGTCAGTACGGCGTACCCCCGGTCGGCCAGGTCCTCGGCGTCGATGCGGACGGACTCCTTGGTGCCGCCGAAGCCGTGAGCGAGCAGCACCGCCGGCACCTCGCGGCCGGCCGAGGCGTCACGCGGAAGATACAACGTGGTGTCCAGGTCGACCGGCTCGTCACCGTCGGGTCCGGACCGGACGGTGAGCATCGCGGACTCGGTACGGAAGCCCGGCCGGTCCGGCCAGACCGCCCACACCACGGCCGCCGCCAGCAGGACAGCAGCCGCCGTGGCGGCGACGGCCCGGCGACCGGTGGGCAGGGCACGTCGGGTCCGTGCGGCCGAGAACGGCGATCTCATTGGGCACACGGTACGGCCCGAAACCTGAGTATTAGCTGAGATCCGCCGTACGTCCGTTCTGGTAGCCCGATCGTCATCCGACGAAGGTCATCCGCACAACGTCCAGTCGGCGAACCTTTGGGACGACTTCGCATCATGGGAATTCCTGCCTTTCATCGGAATCCATACTCAAGTACGCCTATCTCCTACATGAACGGCACCCACCGTGAGCGAATTGATCGCCGTGAGTCACATCGCTCGAAGTGACGCAAAGCTGACGGTTGCAGACCGTCCCAGACCACCAGGCTTCGATTAGTTTTCCGGTCCGGCGCACGGGACCGGCTCGTCGACGCCGTCGGACAACCTGCGCCACGCCGGAGGAGACAACCATGACCGTTCCCGCTCCGCGGGTCCGTCGCCGGCCCCGGACACCGGGCCGGCTGTTGCCGCTGCTACTCGCCACCGCGCTGCTGCTGCCGGTGGCGTTCCTCGTCGTACAGGCACACCAGCTCGTCGACACCGACCGCGACGTCGTCGCGCGGGAACGACTCGGCGTCGAGTACCTCCGCGCCCTCGGTCCGGTGACCGACGCGCTCGTCGACGCGCAGAGCGCCGCCGTCACCGGACGGTCGCTGCGCCGGGACACCCTCGACCAGGCGGTCGAGCGGGCCGCCACGGTCGACGCGCGCATCGGTGGCGAGTTGAGCACCAGCGAGCGGTGGGCCGGGCTCCGCGCGAAGCTGGAGGCCCTGCCCGAGCGCTCACTCACCGACCCGGAGGCCGCCTTCACCGTGTACGGCGAGGTCACCGACCTGCTGCTGGCCCTGCACGGCAAGGCCCGGGAGACCTCCGGCCTGATCCGGGACCCCGGTGTCGACGCGTATTTCCTTCAGGACGGCGTCGGGGAGGAGATGCCGGAGGCGGTGGTGGCCGCCGGCCGGCTCACCGACCTGGCCGTACTGATGAACCGCCGGCCCGCCGCCGAACGGCTCCAGTCGCTCAGCCAGCTGGCCACCCTCCGGGGTGCCGCCCTGCAACCCGCCAACGACCTGGCCAACAACCTGCGGTCGGTGGTGGAGAACACGGAGAGCGCCGACCTCGGCGCGAACGTTCTCACCCCCTTCGACGCCTACCAGCGGGCCGTCGAGACGATGGCCCTGTACTCCCAGCCGGTCGACCGGGCCGGCACTGTCGACACGACCCGGCTCCTCGCGGCCCGCAACGAGGCACAGCAGGCCGCGAAGCAGCTCCAACCGGTCCTCCTCGACGAGATCGACCGGCTGCTGGAGAAGCGACTCGACGGCCTGGACCGGGATCGTCTGCTGATCCTCGGCGCTGGCGGCCTCGCCGCACTGCTGCTTGTCGGTCTCGCGGTGAGCAGCTGGATGTCCCGTCCGAGAGACACTTCGGTCGCGACGGCGGGCGGTGTGACGCCGGCACCGCCGCCGGGTGTCCGGTGGGATCCCGTCGGGTCGCGCCCCGTCGAGCAGCCACCTACGCTCCAGCCGGTGGGACAGCTCCACGAGCCGGATCGGTGGAGGCCCTTCGATGCTGCTCGGTAGGCTCCGGATCCGGGGCAAGCTCACCCTGCTGGTGACCATTCCCCTGGTCTGCATGCTGGGGCTGACGCTGCCAGTGGTCTGGGAACGAACAGGTGTCGCCCAGCGGGCCGGCGACATCGACCAGACAGTCCAGATCGCCAGCCGGGTCGGCACCCTGCTTCAGCACCTGCAGCGGGAACGCATGCTCGCCATCGGTCTCCTGCTCGGCCAGGTCGAGCGCAGCGCCCTGGTGCAGGAGATCGCAGAGGTGGACGACCGGATCGTCGACCTGCGGGTCGACTTCGACGACGACCTTCCAGCCGAGGTGGACACCGCACTCGACGGCATCCAGCAACTGGCCGAGGTACGCACGGCCGTGCTGGCCGGGCAGGCCGCACCGCCACAGGTCATCGGCGCGTACGGGCCGATCCACATTGCCTTGATCGACTCGTTGCGGCTGCCGTACGACGTGGACACCCGGACCCCCGCCGGACGGCAGACGCTGGCCCTGGACAGCATCCTGCGCAAGAGCGAGGGACTCAGCGGCGGCGGTGCCCTGATCGTGCTGGTCGCCGCCTCGCCGAACCCACAGTTCGCCACCGCCTTCGTGGCCAACATGGCCACCCTCCAGTCGGAGAGCAGCAAGATGCTCGGCCTGCTCACCCCGGAGCAGCAGGCGCTTGTGAACATCGAGCAGACCGCGGTGGACGCCCGGACCAGCCCGGAGTTCCTCCAACAGAGCGCCCAGGACCCGGCGGCCGCGGTCGCGGACATCCCCATCCAGGCCCTCTTCCCGACCGTCTCCTCGCTGATCACGCTGGGCCAGTTCGTCGAGAAGAAACTGGTCGCCGACGTGACCGCGGAGGTCCGCGCACAACGGCAGGCGGCGCTCTCCGGGGCGTACTGGGTGACCGGGCTGGTCGCGCTGATCCTGATCGGTGTGGTGCTGCTCGCCCTGGCCATCGGCCGCACGGTGACCGGGCCGCTGACCCGCCTCACCCGCTCCGCCGACCGGGTCGCCCGGGTCGCCGAGTCCGAACTGGTCCGGGTGGCCGACGACGAGACGGACAACGCCCAACCCGTCCGCCTCGATCCGGTCGACGTCCGCGCCCGGGACGAGGTCGGCGACCTGGCCCGGGCCTTCGAACGGGTGCAGAACACGGCCGCGCGGCTGGTGGAGCGGCAGGCGGCGAGCCGACGCAACGTGGCCCAGATGTTCGGCCACGTCGGCCGGCGTACCCAGAACCTGGTCGGTCGGCAGATCGCCCTGATCGACCGGTTGGAGCAGCAGGAAACCGACCCGGGACGGCTGGAGAACCTGTACCGGCTCGACCACATCTCCAGCCGGCTGCGGCGCAACGCCGGCAACCTGGTGGTGCTCTCCGGTGCGGTGGGCGACGTCGCGCACGTCGCGCCGGTGCCGTTGGCCAACGTGGTCCGCCTCGCCCTCGGTGAGATCGAGGACTACACCCGGGTGGACGTCCAGGTGCCCACCGAGGCCGCAGCGGCACCGGCGATCGTCGGCGACCTGGTGCTGGCGCTCGCCGAACTGATGGAGAACGCCACCGTCTTCTCGCCGCCGCAGACCAGGGTGCTGGTCAGCGGCGAACTCACCGAGCACGGCGTACAGCTCACCGTGGTGGACCACGGCATCGGCATGACCGAGGCACGGTTGACCGACGAGAACGCCCGCCTCACCCGGCGGGAACGGCTGGATCTCGTCCCGACCGAGGTGCTGGGGTTGTTCGTGGTGGGTCGGTTGGCCCGCCGGCACCGCTGGGCGGTCGGTCTCTCCGCCACCCCCGGCGGCGGTGTCACCGCCACCCTCCAGATCCCCCGTACGTCACTTGTGGTCGGGACGCCCGAGCCGGCCGGCCCCCCGGTTCCGCCGGTCGGCCGGGCCGCGCCGGTGGCCGCCCTCCCGGCCCGGCACCAGCTTGAGCCGGTGCCACCGGCCGGTGACACCCCGGCGGCGGCCGACCTGGTCGGCCCGGTGCCGGAACCCGCGACGGTGCCGGCCGGGTTCAACCCGACGCTGCTGACGCGGGCCACCGAGAGCATGGAGTTGTCCGAGTCCTGGGACGCCTTCGCCACCGGCCCGGAGGGGGCCGGGAAGACCGGCCCGGAACCGGCCGTGCCGACCGGGATCGACGCGGCGACCGTGACGGTGCCGCAGGTCACGCCGGTGTCGACGGCCCCACCGGCCCCGATGCCCGGGGTCCGGCAGCGGGTGCCGGGGGCCAGCCTGCCGAGGACGGCGCCGAAGGTGGGTCCGGTCGACGCCACGGGAGTCGACCCGAGCGCGGCCCGCGCCGCTGTCGAGGCGTTCGAGTCGGGGGTGCGCCGGGCCGAGCAGAGTCAGGCCGATGCCCTGCCACAGCCGGTCGAGCCGCCGGCTCCCCCGGGGCTGTCCCAGCTGTCCCGCAGGGTGCCCGGCGCCAACCTGATCGCGCAGTTACCGCAGCAACCGCTCACCCAGGACCCGGGCGATCCGGCCGAGGTCCGCGATCGCATCAACGCGTTCGAGACGGGCGTCGCCCGGGCTCTACGCGACGTCCGTAACGACCGCAGCGACAACGAAGGAACGCCACGGTGACCAGCCCGCACGTGCACGAGAACCTCGACCACCAGAGCCATCCGGCCGGTGACCTCAGCCCCGAGGCCCGTACCTTCAACTGGCTGCTGGATTCCTTCACCTCCGGAACCGCGGGGGTGCTGGAGGCGATCGCCGTGTCGTCGGACGGCCTGCTGATGGCCATGTCCGCGATCAAGGACAGGTCCAACGCGGAGCGTCTCGCCGCAGTGGTCTCCGGCATGACCAGCCTGGCCGGCGGGGCCGCCAGTTGGTACGCGTTGGGCGGGCTGAACCGGGTCGTGGTGGACATGGCCGAGGGTTATCTCCTGATCAGCGCGATCAGCAGCGGTTCGGTGCTCGGCGTGGTCGCCGACCGGTCGGCCAACCTGGGTACCGTCGCCTACGAGATGACCCTGTTCGCCGGTCGGGCCGGTGGCGCGCTCACCCCGCGCCTGATCGCCGAACTCAAGAACTCCGTACAGCAATGAATCCCGACGCCGCCGGTGCGGAACAGGAGCCGGTGATCCGCATCCGGCCCTACCTGCGCGAGTCCTCCCCGGCCGGCTCCGCCGGCCCGGCGGGCGCACCGGCGGCGGTCGGATCGGAGCCCGAGGAGGCCGGACCGACCGGACCCCGCCCCTTCGTGCTGACCGCCGGCCGGGTGGCCGGCGCCGACCCCACGATCGGCCTGGAGACCCAGGTGACCGCCCGGCCGGCAACCGAGCCGTGGAGCGTCACGGCCACCCGGTTGAGCCCGGAACTCCAGGCGATCGTGGCGCTCTGCGGTGAGCCGATCTCGGTCGCCGAGATCTCCGCAAAGACCCGGTTGCACTTCGGTGTGACCCGGGTGCTGGTGGGCGACCTGCGCGCCGCCGGCCACCTGGACGTTCACGTGACCGACGCCGACGACGCCCTCGACCCCGACGTCATCCTGCGAGTGATTGATGGACTTCGTGCAATCTCCTGACTGGCCCGCAGCACCACCGGGCGCGCTCGCCGCCAACAGCGCCGCGGCCCGCTACGGCGGTTCCGCGCCGACCCCGCCGTCCATCGGCCGGGCCACCGCGCCACCGCCGCCGACCCACTCCGCCACGGCGCCGCCGCCGTACCGGCCGCCGGCCGCGACGCCAGCCGCCACGGGTACGCCCCGGGCGACGCCGCCGATCCCGGTGAAGATCCTGGTGGCCGGTGGCTTCGGGGTCGGCAAGACCACCACCGTGGGGTCGATCTCGGAGATCGCCCCGCTGACCACCGAGGCGGAGATGACCACCGCCGGGATCGGGGTCGACGACCCTGGTCAGCGCTCCGGGAAGACCACCACCACGGTGGCGATGGACTTCGGATGTGTCACCATCGATCGCAGCCTGAAGCTCTACCTGTTCGGCACACCGGGTCAGACCCGTTTCGGCTTCATGTGGGACGACCTGGCCCGGGGTGCGCTCGGCGCGCTGGTGGTGGTCGACAGCGCCCGGCTCGACGACTGTTACCCGGCGATCGACTTCTTCGAACGGGCGGGACTGCCGTTCGTGGTCGGGGTGAACGCTTTCGACGGGCGGTTGGCGCACGACCTCGGTGCGATCCGGTGGGCTCTGGCGATCGGCGAACATGTACCTCTGGTGCAGTTCGACGCGCGGGACCGGCTCTCGGTCCGGGACGCCCTGCTGGTCGTCCTGGACCGCGCGCTGGACCGGGCCACCCGGGAGAAACGGGCCTGAGCCGACCGGCTCGCAGGCCCCTCGTGGGAAGGGGTGAGGCGGATGAGAGGCGGACTGGACGAGACTCTGGCCCGGATGCGTCGGCGCGAGGAGGCGCTGCGCCGACGGGCCACGGACCCGACCGCGCCGGCCGACGACCAGCCGGGTCCGGAGCCGGACCCGGGCCACGGGTCCGATGCCGGGTGGAGCCGGAGCGACAGCCGCAACGCGGGTCCCGGCTGGGCTGGTGTCCGCGAACCGGCCCACGAGGCGCCGCCACGGCACCCGGTGGAAGACGTTGCCGAGGCGCTGCGCGCCGCCGTCGCGGCGCATCCGGGGGCGTCCGTCGCCGCCCGCGTCGAGCATGACGGGCAGGCGTACGACCTCCGGGTGACCTGGGCCGGCCAGGAGGTCACGGTCAGCGGGCAGCCCGCCGCGCCGCCGCCTTCCTGGCCGCTGTCGGTCAAGACCGTGCCCGGCTGGTCCTCCGCCCAGGACGGGCTGAGCGAGGACCCGGCGGCCCGGTTGGCCGAGCTGATCCGCCGGGATCCGTCGCTGCTCACCGGTGAGGAGCCGGCCGGCTGACCGGACGAGGTGTGACCAGGCGCTAGGGTCGGGCGGTGGGCGAACCCGAGCTGACCCTGATCGCGAGCCTGCGGCCGGCCGCACTGGACGCCCGGCGGGGCATCGTCCGGCTGCACCCGGAGGCGCTCACCGCCCTCGCGCTGCGCCCGGGTGACCCGGTCCGGCTGGCCGGGCGGCGGGTGACCGCCGGCCTCGTCGCGCCGGCCGAAACCACGGCCGGCGCGACCCTGCTGCACGCCGACGACCTGATGCTGGGCAACCTCGGCGTACGTGACGGCGGGCAGGTGCGACTGAGCCCCGCCCCGGTCACCCCGGCCCGTCGGGTGCTGCTCGCCGGGCCGGCCGAGATCGTCGCGGTGGTCTCGCCGGAGATGCTGCGGCTGGCGCTGCTCGGCAAGGTGGTCACCACCGGGGACGACGTCTCCCTGCTGCCTCAGGACGTGCTGCCGGACGCTTCGACCCGCACCCTGGTCGAGGCCGCCCGACGCAGCCTCTCCACCCGGGTCGGCTACGCCTGGACCAGCACCCTGCTGCGGGTGCTGGCCGCCGAACCGGACCCGGGTGCGCTTGTCACCATGGACACCCTGGTGGCCTGGGAGCACGGCCCAGCCACCCACGGCGGCACCGGCGCGGGTGGCCCCGGATTGGGCGGCGGCCGGCTCGCGGGTGGTGGGACCAGCGGCTGGCCGGCCAGTGGTGGAACTGCCGGCGGTTGGCCGGCGGGCACCGGCACTTCCGGCGGTTGGCCGGGTGCGGAGACCGCCGGCGGCTTGCGGACCGCCGGTCCGACGGCGGACGCCGCCGGTGCCGGTGGCAGCCGTACCCGGGTGGGGCTGCCGGGCGGAGACGCCTTGCAGGCCGGTGTGGGGCCGGACACCGACGCGGCCCGGGCCGACGAGTCGAGCGGGCAGGACGTGCCGTCGGTGGACGAGCTGCCGGGCCTGCGCGCCCAGGCCGAGGAGCTGACCGAGCTGCTCGACCTCGGCTTCCACCACCGGGAGGTCCTCAGCCGGCTGGGCACCACGGTGGCGCTGGGGGTGCTGGTGAGCGGGCCGGCCGGCTCGGGCAAGGCGGCGTTGGTCAGGGCGGTGGCCGCCCAGGTCGGTGCCCAGGTGCATCCGCTCTGGGCGCCGGAGATCGCGGCGCTGACAAACGACTCGGCCGCGGCCCGACTCCGGGCGGCGACTGCCGAAACGCTCGCCGACGGGCCGGCCGTGCTGCTGGTCACCGACGTGGAGGCGCTGGCCCCGGCGGAGGCTCCCGGACCGGTGGCGACCGTGTTCCGTCAGTGCGTGGCACAGCTCGTACAGGCCGGAGCGGCGGTGGTCGGCACCAGCAGCCGGCCGGAGGCTGTCGACCCGACCCTGCGCGCCCCGGACCTGCTCTCGTTGCGGATCGACGTGCCGCTGCCCGACGCCACCCTGCGCCGGGAGCAGCTGACCGTGCTGACCCGCCCGGTGCCGCTCGCCGACGACGTACGGCTGGACGAGGTCGCCGCGCGTACCCCCGGTTTCGTCGCCGCCGACCTGGCCGCGCTGGTCCGCGAGGCCGGGGTGCGCGCGGCCCTGCGGCAGAAGTCGGCGCAGACACCCACGGTGCTGATGGCGGACTTCACCGCCGCCCTGGAGGTGGTGCGCCCGACCACCATGGCGACCAGCACCCTCGAACTGGCCCAGGTGACCCTCGACGACGTCGGTGACCTGGTCGAGGTCAAGCAGACCCTCACCGAGTCGGTGCTGTGGCCGCTCACCTACCCGGACACCTTCGCCCGGCTCGGCGTGCAACCGCCTCGTGGGGTGCTGCTCTACGGCCCGCCGGGTTGCGGCAAGACCTACCTGGTGACCGCGCTGGCCGGGACCGGCCGGGCGAACGTGCTGTCGGTCAAGGGCGCGGAGCTGCTGTCCAAGTGGGTCGGCGAGAGCGAACGCGCGGTACGGGAACTGTTCCGCCGGGCCCGGGAGGCCGCCCCGACGCTTGTCTTCCTCGACGAGGTGGACGCTCTCGCCCCGGTACGCGGCCAGGCCACCGACGGCGGCACCACCGACCGGGTGGTCGCCGCCCTGCTGACCGAGCTGGACGGGGTGGAGGCGCTGCGCAACGTGGTGGTGGTCGGCGCGACGAACCGTCCCGACCTGGTCGATCCGGCACTGCTGCGCCCGGGGCGGCTGGAACGGCTGGTCTACGTGCCGCCACCGGACGCCGAGGCCCGGACGGAGATCCTGCGGGCCGCATCACGCAACGTGCCACTCGCCGAGGGCGTCGACCTTCCCGCCCTCGGTGCGGAGTTGGACGGGTTCTCGGCCGCCGACTGCGCGGCGCTGATCCGCGAGGCCGCGCTGGCCGCGATGCGCGAATCGCTCACCGCCTCCACGGTCACCGCCGAGCACGTGGCGACGGCCCGGTCCCGGGTGCGCCCGTCCCTGGACCCGGCCCAGGTCGCCTGGCTCGCCGCGTACGCCGAGCAGCGCGGCTGAGCACGCACGGTCAACAGGGGGCTGCGTCGTCCAGCGAAATCTCGGCGTACACCCGATCGTCGGCCTCCCGCAGCTTCGCGCCGCACCTTTCGAGAACCGACAGCGCGCCGCGATTCTCCGGCGCGGTGTCGGCGACCACGGTCCGTAAGCCGGCCGCCGCCGCCAGGTGCAGCAGTTCGCGTAGCGCGGCCGCGCCGATCCCCTGCCCACGGGCCGACCGGCCGAGCCACATACCGACCTCGGCAACACCGGGCTCGTCCCGCCGGCTCATCCGGATCATCCCGACCACCTCGCCACCGGCCACGATCGCGTACATCGCGCTGCGGGCGGACCCGCCGAGCCCACCGAAGCTGGCCCGGTGGAATTCCCGGAACGCCTCCCGCCGCGCGTGCGACCAGCCGGCCGGTGCCTCCACCGGCGGCATCACGTCGGCCGGCTCCGCCTCGGCCACCGCCACGGAGAGCAACGGTTCGAGGTTCCGCTCGTCCACCGGCTCCAACCGGACCGCACCAGTCACGTGCCGCAGTCTTCCGCGCCCGGCGGCGCACGTCCACCCGGTTGGAGACGACCGGCCCCTCCGGTGGAGCGGACCGACCGGTCGGGTCGAATCGCCTCCCGGGTCACGCTCCGCGATCGTCCGGCCAGCCGAACTCGCAGTAGACGGCGGAGGCGTCGTCGGCCACCTTGTGCCGGCGCCGCCGGTCGGGGTGGTCCCGTTCGGCGGCGCGTACCCGGTCGACAAGTGCGTCCGGACCTTCCATGGCCACCACGTCCAACAGGCCGGACCAGTCGAACAGGCCGAACTCCTCGACCGCGGCGGAGGCACCGTCGGAGAGCAGCACGGCGCGACGCAACGCCTCCGGTCCGTGCCGCGGCACCGTCCCGACAATTGCGTGGTAGGCCGCGTCAGGGTCGGCGGCGGCGACCCAGTAACCGTGGGTACGGTTCATCCGCTCCCGCTGCACGGTGACGGCGCGCCGGAACCGGGTGGTCCAGTCGGTCGACTCGGGCAGCAGTTCGGCGGTCCCGCGCAGGTCGGCCGCTGAGACGGCCAGCCGGTCGTCGATCACCACGTCGACGCGACCGCCGGTGTCGAGCACCAGCGGACTGTCACAGAGCACGAGATAGTCGACCTGGTCGCCACCGTCGCGGAGCAGGCACACCGTGCTCGACGGGGTGCCGGGGTGGTCGAGGTCGCAATGCCCGCCGTGGTCGGAACGGACCGCGAGGATCGCCGCGGCCAGATTGCTGACCAACGTCGCGGCCGGACGCGCGGCCTCCGCCAGGCCGAGTCGGGCGGCGAGGTGCCGGACGTACCACTGCGGCCCGTGTACACAGCCGGTGTCGAAGCCCTCCGGCACGGTCGCGCCGTCCAGCACTCCGACAAGCGACCCGAACCGGAACACCAGGTCCTCGTTGACGGCCCGACCGGGTGGCGGGGCGGAGGCGGATCGTACCCGCATGGTGGGCGGTTGCCCGACCACCGCATCTCGCCGACGCTCGGCCGGGGGCGCCTCGGGCACGCCGGTCTCCGGATGCGCCGTTCGTCCCGGCTGTCTGGGGCCCCCGCCGCTCATCGCCACCTCCCCGCGCCCCGGCTACCCACCTAGGGCCGAAAGACACTCCTTGGCCGGTCAGCGGCGCCGGTTGCGGGCGCGGGAGGCGCGCAGCCGCACCAGGCGGCCCACCAGCACCGGGTCGGCGGCGAGGGCCGCCGGATTGTCCAGCAACGCGTTCAACAGCTGGTAGTAGCGGGTGGCCGACAGCCCGAACCGGTCCCGGATGGCCTGTTCCTTGGCACCGGCGTGCCGCCACCACTGCCGCTCGAAGGCGAGCATGTCCCGCTCCCGCTCGTCGAGCCCGCCAGCCGGGGACGCTTCCCCGCCCGCACCGGCACCCGACCCGACAGGTGATTGCCCGGCATCCGGCGATGCGGTCGGTGGCTCCCCGGCCTCCGCCGCGTCAGGCGATGTCGAAGCGGCGGCCTGCGGGGACGCGGTAGCGGGGGTGCCCGGTGGCGACGCGGCGCCGGAGAGGGTGTCCTGCGACGTCGACTCGACCTCGGGGGCGGATCTCGGCGGTGGCACCGACACGGCGTCCGGACCGGTAGGCGCTGCCGGGGTGGCGTCGGCGGGCTGCATCGTGCTCCTCATCCGGGGGCGGCCGGCACGGCAACGCCAACCTGGCCCATCAGCCTAACGAGGGCCATCACCTGCCGCATCCCGCCGGACGGCGGGCACCGTCGCGGGGCAGAGCCGAAGAGCTGGCAGTGGCGGACCGCCCCGGCGAGGACGGTCCGCCACCGGCCGACTCAGGTGATGTCGCGCCGCCGCATCGTCCACAGCGCCGCGCCGAGGAAGAGCACGATCCCGACGGCGAACAGCACCGACGAGTGCTGCCAGGTGATGTCCAGCGTGGCGGGCTCGCACTCACCGGTGTAGGTGGCGTTGCAGGCCTGCCAGTCCTGAAGCGTGACCGTCTTGGTCATCCAGGCGATGGCGTAGGTGGGCAGCAGCCACGCCTCGGCGAAGCGCACCTGTGCCATGGACAGCAGGATGCCGAGCCCGATCTGGCCGACCACCATCACCGCGATCGCCCCGCCGAGCGCCATCGCGGTGTGCCGGCCGAGCGAGGCCAGGGCGAAGCCCACGGTCGCCGCGACCAGCGCCAGCACGATGCCGCGCAGCCCGGTGATGAGGAACGACTGCCAGGCGCCGGAGGTCATCCCGTCGGTGGTGCCGCGCCAGTTGGCGATCAGCCACATGCTGCCGAACCAGGCCGCCGTGGCGGGCACCGCCAGCGCGAGCAGCCCGGTGAGCAGTGCGCCCAACTTGGTCAGCAGGACGGTCAGCCGCTTCGGCCGCCAGAGCAACAGGTTCATCATCCCGCCGGTGTTCCACTCGGCACCCACGAAGGAGGCACCGACCACGAACCCGACCAGGCCCAGGATCGCGGCGAGCGGGATCAGCATCTCGCCGAAGCTCTTCCGGAATTCGAAGGTCGAGGGCAGGAACCACTGCTCCTCGATCGACTCCCGAGGCGGCGGAGTGATCTCGGCGCAGTCGGCCGGGTAGTAGTCGACGGTCTCACCCGCCGCCTTGGCCCGCTCGCAGTTCGCGCGTTCCTGTTCGGCCCAGCGGACCTGCTCCTGATGCTGCTGGTCGGCGGCCCGCCGCGCCTCGGCGAGCTGGTCCGGGCCGATCTTCTGGTTGGTCAGGAACATGCCCACCGCCACCAGGACCAGCACCAGCAGGCCACCGGCGGTCATCCAGCGGGCGAAGCGCCGCTTGGCCAGCCGGCGCAGTTCGGTACGGAAGAGACTCACGCGCCCCAACCTCCCCCGGCGGGCGCGGACGGCGCCGCCCCGTCGACTCGTACGGACTGGTCGACCTGCCGGTGCTGGCCGGGTACCGGCGCGGTGGCGGTCAGTTCGAGGAAGACGCTCTCCAGGTCGACCGCGATCGGCGCGAGTTCGCTGACGTAGAGGCCCTGCTCGGCCAGGAGTCGGGTGACAGTGGCCGGCTTGTCCACCCCGGCGAGCATCAGGTGGTCGTCGTTCGTGGTGACGCGTACGCCGGCCCGGGTCAGTGCCGTGGCCGCGACCGGAAGGTCGGTGACCGCCTCCAGCCGCACCCGGACCCCGCCGGACGAATGCTGCGCCAGCACCTCGTCGACGGGACCGAAGGCGACCCGCCGGCCCAGCGAGATGATGGTGACCGAGTCGCAGATCAGCTGGATCTCGCCGAGGATGTGGCTGGACAGCACCACGGTCATGCCGGCCTCGGAGAGGTTGCGCATCAGCGTCCGCATCTCCCGGATGCCGCCCGGGTCGAGACCGTTCGCCGGCTCGTCCAGGATCAGCAGCCGCGGATTCTTGAGCAGCGCCGAGGCGACCGCTAGCCGCTGCTTCATGCCGAGCGAGTACGTCTTGACCCGCTCGCCGGCCCGGTCGCGCAGACCGACAAGTTCCAGCACCTCGTCGACCCGCTGCTGGGGCAGGTCACCGGCACCGGCCAGCAGCGACAGCGTGTCCCGCGCGGTGAAGTGCGGGAAGAACTGCGGGCTCTCCACGATCGCGCCGACCTGCGGGGCGACCTGGTCCAGCGTCCCGGGCACCTCGTGCCCGAGGATCGCCATCCGGCCGCCGTCCGGCCGGATCAGGCCGAGCAGCGTACGCAGCGTGGTGGTCTTGCCCGACCCGTTGGGGCCGAGGAAGCCGTGCACCTGGCCCGCCTCGACCCGCATGTCGAAGCCGTCCAGGGCGTTGCGGGTGCCACGGCGTCGGCTTCGGTACGTCTTTCGTAGACCTTCGATCTCCAGGACAGCTGGCAAGCTGCACCTCCCCCGTTGGTGTGTGGGCGACGACGACACCATACGCGGTATGCAGCCGTGGGCAATACCCGGTATGCAGCGCCACGCCGGAACGGGGGATTTCGATACCGTGAGCGTCGACGACGCGACGACGCGTCAGCCCTCAGGCGCAGATGACGTGCACCCCGGCGGCCCGGAAGGCGTCGACCACCTCGGGCGCGGCACCGGAGTCGGTGACAAGCGTCTCGACCCGGTCGACCGGGCAGATCCGGGCGAAGGCGTGACCGCCCAGCTTGGACGAGTCCGCGATGATCACCACCCGCTTGGCCCGCGCCACCATGAGGTTGTTCATCGCCGCCTCACCCTCGTGATGCGCCGCGGCACCGAGCAGCGGATCGATGGCGTCCACCCCGAGCAGCGCCACGTCCAGGGTGACCTCACGCAGCAGCGCCCCACCCAGCGGGCCGACAAGTTCGAAGGATTTCGGCCGGACCACGCCGCCGGCCACCACGACCTTCATCCGGGACCGGACGAGCAGCTCGTTGGCGATGTTCAGCGCGTTGGTCACCACTGTCAACTGGGCACCCTCGGCGTTGGTGTTGAGATCCGGCCGCACGGCCAGCGCCCGGGCCACCTCGGTACTCGTGGTGCCGCCGTTGAGGCCGACCACGGTGCCCGGGGAGACGAGCGCCGCCGCAGCCGCACCGATGCGCTGCTTCTCCGCCGAGTGCTTGGCCGTCTTGTAGCGCAGCGGCAGGTCGTAGGAGACCCCGTTGGCGACCGCGCCACCCCGGGTACGCGTGATCATCTGCTGCTGCGCGAGTTGGTCGAAGTCCCGGCGGATGGTCGCCTGGGAGACGTCCAGCCGTTCGGCGGCCTCCTCGACGGTGACCCGGCCCGAGTCGGTGAGCATTTCGAGCAGGGCGTTCCATCTCGCGTAGCGGTCCACCCCGGGCCTCCCGTGTCTGCACGATCGGTGCTTGGTTGCGTGCACACTAGTGCTCGAAACTACGATGTGGCAAAAACCAGGTCTGCTCGATCGCGCCTACGGTTGCCATTTCCGGTGGGTTTCACGCAGAATGGCGCGCGAAAGACGGGATTAACGAGCCGTAACGCGCAAGGCTCCGCCTGCGAGGAGTTCTCATGGCGTACGTCCACGCGGAGATCGCGAGCCAGCCGGACTGCTGGCGCCAGGCGAGCGAGCTGGCCCCGGCGATGCTCGACCGCCTGCCCCGCCCCGGCGAGCGGGTAGCCGTCGTCGGCTGCGGCACGTCGTGGTTCATGGCCATGGCGTACGCGGCCCGCCGCGAAGCCGCCGGCCAGGGCGAGACCGACGCCTTCCAGGCCAGCGAGTTCCCCGCCGGCCGCCGCTACGACCGGCTGCTGGCGATCACCCGCTCCGGAACCACCACCGAGGTGCTGGACCTGCTCACCGCGCTGCGCGGCCAGACCCCGACCACGGTGCTGGTCGGTGATCCCGGTTCACCCGTGGTGGAGACCGCGGACGCCGCCGTGACCATGCCGTTCGCCGACGAACGCTCAGTGGTGCAGACCCGCTTCGCCACCACCGCGCTGGCGCTGCTCCGCGCCCACCTCGGCGACAACATGACAGCCCTGGTCGCCGACGCGGAGGTCGCCGTCCGGGCCCCGCTGCCGATCGACCCGAGCCTCATCGAACAGGTCACCTTCCTCGGTCGCGGCTGGACCGTCGGACTGGCCCAGGAGGCGGCGCTGAAGTGCCGCGAGGCGGCCACCTTCTGGGCCGAGGCGTACCCCGCGATGGACTACCGGCACGGTCCCATCTCGGTGGCCGCCCCGGGCCGGCTGGTCTGGGCCTTCGGCGAGCTGCCCGACGGGCTGCCCGAGGACGTCGCCGCCACCGGCGCGTCCTTCGCGCACAGCCGCACCCACGGCTACCGCACGGTGCTCGGCCGGTGGGCCGCCGGGCGTACCCCGGTCGACCCGATGGCCGACCTGATCCTGGCCCAGCGCTTCGCCGTCGCCCTCGCCACCAGCCGCGGCCTCGACCCCGACGCACCCCGGCACCTGAGCCGCTCCGTGGTGCTCACGTGATCTCCTCGCCACAGGTGCGGCGGCCAGGAACGTCCACGGCGTCGCGGCGAGGTCCAGGTGGGGTTGTTCCGGTCGCGTCGAGGCGTCAGGTGACGCGGTGGCGGTGAACGGCGGAGAGGTTGCCGTAGCGCTGGACGTGGGTGGCACCGGGATGAAGTGCGCGCTGGTCGGCACCGACGGTGCCGTGCGGCACGCCGAACGGCACCCCACCGACGCCGGGCGCGGTCCCGACGCCGTGGTCGAGACGATCCTGACGGTGGCCGAGGGACTGGCCGGCAAGGCGCGTGCGGACGGTCTCACGCCGACCGCGCTCGGCATCGTGGTGCCGGGCGTCGTGAACGAGACGCGCGGCGTCGCGGTCTGGTCGGCGAACGTCGGCTTCCGGGACGTACCCCTGCGCGACCTGGCGTCGGCGCGGCTCGGCCTGCCCACGGCGCTCGGCCACGACGTGCGCGCCGGTGGTCTCGCCGAGGCCCGGTTGGGCGCCGGCCGCCACGCCGGGCACGTGCTCTTCGTGGCGATCGGCACCGGCATCGCCGCCGCGCACGTGGTGGCCGGCTCGGCCGCCACGGGAGCGCACGGCGCCGCCGGGGAACTCGGTCACATCCTGGTCCGCCCGGACGGGCCGGGCTGCGGTTGCGGACGGCCGGGCTGCCTGGAGGCCGTCGCCTCCGCCTCATCCGTCGCCCGCCGCTACGCCGAACTCACCGGCACGACATCGGACGGTGGGTCCGCCGCCGACGCCGGCCCGGGGCGGACCATGGTGACCGCCGCCGAGGTGGCCGCCCGGGCGGCGGCCGGCGAGCAGGTGGCCACCCGGGTCTGGCGGGAGACGGTCGAGGCGCTGGCCGACGGCCTCGCCACCGGTCAGGCCCTGTTCGACGTGGAGACGATCGTCCTGGGCGGCGGTCTCGCCCAGGCGGGCGCCGGGCTGTTCGACCCGCTGCGCGTCGCGCTGCGGGACCGGCTGACCTTCCACCGGGAGCCGCGACTGGTCCCGGCCGTCCTCGGCGACGAGGCGGGCTGCCTCGGTGCCGCCCTGCTCGCCCTCGACCAGTTGGAGACGCCATGACCGTACGGGTGAACGGCAAGGTGGTGACCCCCGGCGGGGTGATTTCACAGGGTTGCGTCGAGGTACGAGGCGACCGGATCAGTGCGGTCGCCGAGTACCCGTCGGTGCGCGACGGGCACTGGATCGTGCCGGGCTTCGTGGACATCCACAGCCACGGCGGTGGCGGGCACACCTTCACCACCGGCGACGCCGGCCAGGCGCGTGCCGCCGCCGCGTTCCACCTGGGGCACGGCACCACCAGCCTGGTGGCCAGCCTGGTCAGCTCACCGTTCGAGCTGATGCGCTCGGCCACCGCCGCCTTCGCACCGCTGGTCCGCGACGGCGTGCTGGCCGGCATCCACTTCGAGGGGCCGTACCTCTCCGCCGCCCGGTGCGGCGCGCAGAACCCGGAGTTCCTGCGGGACCCCTCCGTCGACGAGCTGACCGAGCTGATCAAGATCGGTGACGGAACGGTCCGGATGGTCACCCTCGCCCCCGAGCGGGCCGGCGCGCTGGAGGCCGTGGAACTGCTCACCCGGCACGGCGTGGTCGCCGCCGTCGGCCACACCGACGGCACGTACGAGCAGACCCGTGCCGCCGTGGCGGCGGGCGCGAGCGTCGGCACCCACCTGTTCAACGGGATGCGCCCGGTGCACCATCGCGAGCCCGGCCCCGTGGTGGCGCTGCTGGGCGCGCCGAACGTGATCTGCGAGCTGGTCGCCGACGGGGTGCACCTGCACGAGGGGACCCTCACCTTCGCCACCTCGACCGCCGGGCCGGAACGGTGCGCGCTGGTCACCGACGCGATGGCCGCCGCCGGGATGCCGGACGGCGAGTACGAGCTGGGCGGCCAGGCGGTGACCGTGAGCGACGGCGTGGCCCGGCTCGCCCGAGACGGGGCGATCGCGGGTAGCACGCTGACCATGGACGCGGCGCTGCGCAGTGCGGTCGCCGCCGGGGTCCCGGTCCCCGACGCGGTACGCATGGCGTCCACCACGCCGGCCCTCGCCGTCGGCCTCGGCGACCAGGTGGGCACCCTCCAGGTCGGGCTCCGCGCCGACCTGGTGGTGCTCGACGACGACCTGGAGATCGTCCGGGTGATGCGGGCCGGCACCTGGGTGGAGTGAGCCGGCAGCAGGTCAGCCCGCGGAGATCTCCACGCCGAGGACGGCCTGCTCGTCGGGGCGGTGCACAAGCACGTCCGACAGGAACGACTGCACCGCGTGACGCATCCCGACGTCCCGTCCAGCCTGCTCGGAGAGCAGCCACTTGTGCTCGATGATCTGGGCGAACAGCTCCTGCGGCTCCAGCTTCCGCCGCAGGTGCGCGGGTACCGCCCGGACCACCGGCTCGAAGACCTCGGTCAGCCACCGGTGCGCGGCCTGCTGCTCGTCGGTCAGGTCGCTCTCCGCCCGGTACGCGTCGAGGTCGTTGAGCAGCTTGCGGGCCTGGTTCTCCTCGGCGTCCAGCCCGGTGAGGCGGAGCAGTCGGCGGTGGTGGTACCCGGCGTCGACCACCTTCGGTCGGATCAGGTACCGGCCGTTGTCGATCGTCGACATGGCCACCTCCGCCACGTCGAAGCCCATCTCGTTGAGCCGACGGATGCGCCCCTCGATGTCGCGTCGGGCCTCCCGCTCGACCTGCTGCTCGTAGGTGATCTCGTGCCAGAGCCGCTCGTAGCGCTGCACCACCTCCTCGCAGACGACCTCGGGTTCGATCGAGTCGTGCAGCAGGCCGGCGGCCTGCAGGTCGAGCGCCTCACCGAAGATGTTGACCCGGGCGATCTCCAGGTCCTCGCCACGCTGGCCGTTGGAGAGCACGCTGCGCAACGCGCCGGTCTCGGCGTCGACCAGGTACGCGGCGAAGGCACCCGCGTCCCGCCGGAAGAGCGTGTTCGACAGCGAGCAGTCACCCCAGAAGAAACCGGTCAGATGCATCCGGACCAGCAGCGCGGCGAGCGCGTCGAGCAGTCGCCCCATCGTCGGTGGCCGCAGCGTGTGTGAGAACAGCGCCCGGTACGGCAGCGAGAACTGGAGGTGGCGGGTGATCAGGACCGGGTCCAGTGGCTCACCGGCGTCGGATTCCCGGTCGGCGACGATCGCCACCGCCTTCACCGACGGGAAGTCGATCCGTTCCAGGGCGCGCAGCAGGTCGTACTCCCGCTCGGCCACCCGCTCGCCGGTCTCCTTGACCGCGTAGACGTGCCCGCCCAACTGCACGAAACGCACCACGTGCCGGGAGATGCCCTGAGGCAGCGCGACCAGGTGTTCGGCCGGCCACTGCTCCAGCGGTGTCGACCAGGGAAGGTCGAGCAGCGCCGGGTCGACGAGGGCCGAGGTGATCCGCACGGCGTCAAGTTTGACGTCTCCTCCGCCGGAACGCCTCCCTACGTGGCTCGGCCCACAGTCACCGCCCTCCGGGAGCACCACGCGGGCCGGTAGCGTGATCGGGGTGCGGGAGACGACATCGGTACGCCGCAGCATCCGGCTGGCACCGGTACGTCCGGCCGGCTGGTGGTTCGATGCAGTACTGCTGGCGGGATTCGTGGCGCTCACCGCCGTGCTCGCCCGGGGTCACCTGCTCGGTCTCGACCTCGCCGTCAGCGAATGGGCCTTCACCCACGACCCGGCTCCGCTGTACTGGACCGCCCGGGTGTTCAACCTGCTCGGCCAGGGCGGCGGGCTGCTGCTGCCGCTCTCCGGTGCGCTGGCCGTGGCGGTGGCCTGGCGTCGCCGGACGATCCGGCCGTTCCTGCTGGTCGCGGCCGCCTT
Source organism: Micromonospora sp. NPDC049891 (assembly GCF_040660295.1). Taxonomy (NCBI): domain Bacteria; kingdom Bacillati; phylum Actinomycetota; class Actinomycetes; order Micromonosporales; family Micromonosporaceae; genus Micromonospora; species Micromonospora sp. NPDC049891. The sequence continues at coordinate 54,242 of NZ_JBFAML010000008.1, read as the reverse complement.
CCTGGTCACCATGGTGACAATCGGTCCACTCAAGCTCTGGACCGACCGGGCGGCACCCACCGCCTCGGTAAAGGAACCGTTCCTGGCCCCTGAGGAGGCCGTGCAGATCTTCAACCACCTGCCGGCCGGCGCCTACTCGATGTCGTACCCGTCGGGGCACGTGGCCAACGCGATCGTCTGGTACGGCGTGATCGCCCTGCTGCTGGTCTCGCTGACCGTCGGGCGGCTGCCGACCCACCTGTACCGGTTGGTTCGTTACGCGCCGCCGGGGATCCTGCTGGTCACCACCACCTACCTCAACTTCCACTGGCTCACCGACGGGTTGGCCGCACTGCTGCTGGGGCTGCTGCTGGACCGGCTGCTGCACCGGGTGCCCTGGGACGACCTGCCGCTACCCGGTCGCCTTCGGCAGTGGGACGGGCCGTTCATCCGGCACCACTAGGCTGCCGCCGTGGACCGACTCGCACGCCGGCTGGGTGTACCGGACGCCGTAGTCATCGGCCTCGGGTCGATGCTCGGCGCGGGCATCTTCGTGGTCTTCGCCCCGGCTGCCGCCGCGGCCGGCGGCACCGGACTGCTCGTCGCCCTGGCCCTGGCCGGGTTCATCGCGTTCTGCAACGCGACAAGTTCCGCCCGGCTGGCCGCCCGCTATCCCGAGTCCGGCGGCACCTACGTCTACGGTCGGGAACGGCTGAACCCGTTCGCCGGATTCCTCGCCGGCTGGGGCTTCGTCATCGGCAAGACGGCCAGTTGCGCGGCGATGGCCCTGACCATCGGCGCGTACCTCTGGCCGGGGCAGGCCCGGCTCGTCGCGGTGCTGGCGGTGGTCGCGGTGACCGCAGTGAACCTGCGCGGCATCGGCAAGACCGCCGCCGCCACCCGGATCCTGGTGCTGCTGGTACTCGCCGTGCTCGCCCTGGTCGCGGTGGCCGGCGCGACAAGCGTCTCGATCGACCGGATCGACCAGCCCGGCGGCCCGACCCGGGGCGTACTGACCGCTGCCGGGCTGCTCTTCTTCGCCTTCGCCGGGTACGCCCGGATCGCCACCCTCGGCGAGGAGGTACGCGACCCGCAGCGCACCATCCCCCGGGCGGTGCCGTTGGCGCTCGGTCTGGTGCTGGTGATCTACCTGATCCTGGGGGTGGTGGCCGTCGGGGTGCTCGGCGCGGACCGGCTGGCCGCCTCCGCCGCGCCCCTGGCCGACGTGGTCGGCGCGGCCGGGCTGCCCGGCCTGGAATGGGTGGTCCGGGCCGGCGCGACGATCGCGGTGACCGGGGTGCTGCTCTCCCTGCTGGCCGGGGTGGGTCGCACCACGCTGGCGATGGCCCGACACCGGGATCTGCCCGCCGGGCTGGCCGCGGTACATCCCCGGTACCGGGTTCCGCACCGGGCGGAACTGGCGGTGGCCGCCGTGGTGATCCTGGTCGTCGTGCTCGGCGACGTGCGGGGGGCGATCGGCTTCTCCGCCTGCACCGTGCTCGTCTACTACGCCATCACCAACGCCGCGGCCCTGACCCTGGGGCGGGAGCCGGAGCGGAAGCTGCCGGTGCAGGCGCTCGCCGTGGCGGGACTTGTCGGCTGCGTACTGCTCGCCGTCAACCTGCCGCTGACCAGCGTGCTCACCGGCTTCGGCGTGCTCGCCCTCGGCGCCGCCTGGTACGCCCTCCGGTCAGCCCGCCCCTGACCGGGTCACTCCGTCGCTTCGCGCGGTACCGGCGTGCCGGACGGCGGGGAAGGCTCCGGCGGTGCGACCTCGCGGAGCAACGCGTTCAGGCCGGCGCGGCGGGCCACCACGGTCAGCCGGTCACCCGCCACGATCACCATTCGCGGGTCCGGTGACCAGTCGAGGCGCTGGCCGGCGCGGGCGTGCGCGAGCAGGCGTACGCTGCCGGCCCGCCCGACAGTGGCGAGCGTCCGACCGTCCAGGTCCGAGCCGGCGGCCACCGGGACCTCGGTGACGAGCAACGCGTGCCGGCCGACCGGGATGGTGGCGATCACCGCCCGGTCCAGCAGGGCGGCGGCGAACGACGGTGCCGCCAGGTAGGAGACGCTGCGCGAGGTGCCGATGCCGAACGCCCGCTGCACGCGTTCGGCGAAGTCGCCGTCGAAGAGTCGCAGCACCACCCGGAGCTGGTCGTCGAGGGCCCGGGCGTTGAGCGCCGCCCGCAGGTTGGCCCCGTCGTCGGTGGAGACCACCACGAGCGCCTGGCAGGTCGCGACCGAGGCGGCCCGCAGCGTCTCCTCCTGTGCCGCGTCGCCCACCACGAGCGGTACGCCGAGCCGACGGGCCAGCCCGGCACCGCGCGCGTCCGCACTCTTGTCGATCGCCACCACCTCGACGCCGAAGTCGTTGAGCTGGGCCATCACCCGGGTACCGATGTTGCCGAGCCCGACCACCACGACGTGCCCCGAACGCTCGGGCAGGATCCGCCCGGTGTGCAGGGCCAGCCGGGCGTTGACCACCCCGTCGACCACCACCGCCGTGATCAGCGGAATCAGCGCCAGCCCGGCGAGGTTGAGCACCACCTGCATGACCTGCTCGGCGGCTGACTTGGCGGTGTCCGGATCCTGCCCGGTCAGGGTGGTGACCAGGGTCAGGTAGAGCGCGTCGCCCCAGCCGACGTGCGCCGCGTTGGCGTACAGCCCGCCCAGGGTGGCCACCATGGCGAGCAGCACGAGCACCGCGATCCCGATCTTCCGGGTGGCGAAGCTGCGGACCGCGCGGAGCACCATCGCCACCGGCCGACGTCGCCGCCGGGCCCGGCGTAGCCGCCGCGCCGCCAGCTCGGTGCCGGCCGGACGACCGACGGCCTCGGCGAGCACCACGTCGGCGTCCCGGTCGTCGGCCGGCAGCACCAGATCCTGCTGGGTGTCGTGGGTGTCGGCCACCCCGCAGACGATCTCGCTCGGGCGTACGTCGTCGCGGCGGGCCACGTAGAGGGTGCGCCCGCCGTGCCGGAAGTGCGTCGGCGCGACCTCGCCGAGCGCGGCGGCCACGAAGGCCGGCGCGGCCATTGAGGCGTCCGAGAGCACCGCCGAGTCGGGGAAGATCTGCCGCACGCCGTTGGCCAGGCCGGTGTTGAACATCCGCACCACCAGGCGCAGCCGAGGCTCCACCTCCTGTGCGCAGAGCGCGGCGTGCATGTTGCCCACGTCGTCCTGGTGCAGCAGGGCCAGCCCGGCGGCGTCGACGAGCCCCGCCCGCCGGAAGGTGACCTCGTCCAGGCGGTCGACCCGGATCACCTCGATGCCCGGCAGGTCCCGGCCGTCCGGCCCGGGAGAGCGCCGACGGTCCGGCACGATCAGGGTGATCCGTACCCGGCCGGCCTGTGTCTCGCCGGCGAGCATCGTCCGCACCACCCAGTAGGCGAGCGGATCCTGCCCGCAGATCACGTAGTGTGCCCGGGACTCCCCGTTGACCCGCAACCGGCGGCCGGCCCGCAGGGCCCGATCGAGCAGCGGCTCCGCCATGCCCCGCATGGTAGTCAGCCGGTCGCAGCCCGCGCAGCCCGCGCAGCCCGTCATGATCGTGGCTGCCGCGACCCGGCATGTCCCGGCCGACGACGGGTAGGGCAGCGGCATGCAGACCTTCCTGCCGTACCCGGACTTCCTGGCCAGCGCCCGGGCGCTGGACCAGCGACGGCTCGGCAAACAGCGGGTGGAGGCGATCCAGGTGCTGCGCGGGTTGACCTGGCCCACGTACGGCTGGCGCAACCACCCGGCGGTGAAGATGTGGGCCGGGTACGAGGAGGCCCTGACCCGGTACGGGCTGGACGTCTGCGCGGTCTGGTGCGCGGCCGGCCGCGCCGACACCTGCGCCACCACGTTGACCGTCGACCTGGCCGCCGCCTGCGGCGTCGAGCAGGTCCGCACCCAGCAGGAACTCGCCCTCGCCGGGGAACTGCCGCCATGGCTCGGCCGGACCGAGGTGCATCTGAGCCACCGTTCGTCGCTGCTCCGCAAGGATCCGGCGCACTACCGTCCCATCTTCGGCGACGAGGTCCCCGACGACCTGGACTACGTCTGGCCGGCCTCCGACCGCCCCCGCCGCTGCCTGCGATGAATGGGAGAGCACACTGACCGGGGAGGTTCCCCATGACGCTGTCGCAGTTGGCCGGACGGTTCATCGGCGTACGTCGGCACCGGGTCGACCCCGGCGGGGGTGGCGCGTCCCGCGTGCCGCATCCGGTCACCGCGGTGGTCGTCGGCGGCGGCATCGCCGGCATGTCGGCGGCGGTGGTGCTCGCCGAACGCGGTGTCGAGGTGACAGTGCTGGAGGCCGCACCGACCCTGGGCGGCCGGCTCGGTGCCTGGCCGGAAACCCTCGCCGACGGCACCTGCCAGGTCAACGAACACGGCTTCCACGCCTTCTTCCGGCAGTACTACAACTGGCGGAACATTCTGCGGCGGGTCGACCCGACCCTGCGCTTCCTGCGGGCCGTCCCCGGCTATCCGGTGCTCAGCGCCCAGTGGCCGACCGAGGAGTTCGGACGACTGCCACCCGCGCCGCCGGCGAACCTGCTCACCCTGCTCGCCCGCAGCCCCAGCCTGCGCCTGCGGGACCTGCGCGGAATGGACCGGGACGCGGCCCTGCCGCTGCTGACGTACGACCCGGTACGCACCTACGCCGAGTTCGACCACACCACCGCCGACGCGCTGCTCGACTCGTTGCGCCTGCCCGACCGGGCCCGGGCGATGCTCTTCGAGGTCTTCTCCCACTCGTTCTTCAACCACGAGGCGGACATGTCGGCCGCCGAGATGATCGCGCAGTTCCACTTCTACCTGCTCGGCAATCCGGAAGGGCTGGCCTTCGACTGCCCCGACGAGGACTACGCCACGGCGATCTGGGGGCCGCTGGCCCGGCACGTCGAGCGCCACGGCGGCCGGATCCGCACCGGCGAGCCGGCGACCGGCCTGCACCGCGACGCCGAGGGCTGGCAGGTGCGCAGCACCGAGGGCACGTACCGGGCCGGACACGTGGTGCTCGCCGTCGACCCGCCGGCACTCGCCGCCCTGGTCGCGGACTCGCCGTCGCTGGCCGAGCAGGCACCGGCGCTGGCGGCGGCGATGCCCACGTACGGTCGGCCCGGTCCCCCGTACGCGGTCGCCCGCTACTGGTGCGACGGCGACGTCGACGCTGGTCGGGCGATCTTCAGTGGGGTGTCCCGACAGGCCACGCTGGACTCGGTGACGCTGTACCACCGGCTGGAACGCGAGTCCCGCCACTGGGCCGAGCAGACCGGTGGCTCGGTGATCGAGCTGCACGCGTACGCCTGCGAGCCGGACGTGCCCGCCACCGAGCTGGCCGAACGGATGCGGGCCGAACTGGCCGTGCTCTGGCCGGAGACGGCGCGGCTGCGGGTACGGGAGCTGCGCGCCCGGGTCGAGGCGAAGGCGCCCGCCTTCACGCCGGGCGGCCATGCCGGACGGCCCGGTGTCCGCACCGACGCCGTCGGTCTCTATCTGGCCGGCGACGGCATCAGCACCGATTTCCCCAGCGCCCTGATGGAACGCGCGGCGGCCACAGGTGTCCTCGCGGCGAACCACATCCTGCGGGCCGAGGGCGGTGCGGCCGAGCCGATCCACTCGATCCGGCCGCGTGGTCTGCTCGCCCGGCGCTGACATCCAGGTCCCGACCCGGTCCGTGCTCGCCACCGACCGGGCCATCGAAATGCGTTGCCCCCTCACCTCGGCCGCACCTACCGTGATCGCGCAAGGTCAACCGCCGTTCCGGGAGCCAGTCATGTCGAAGCCGTACGTCACCACCGCCGTGCCGGCGGGGTGGCCGGGTTCGCGGATGCTCGGCGGTTGGCGCACCGAACGCCCCCAGGGTGGCCGCCCCGGCTGACGCGTACCGCCGCACGCCGAGCCGTCCACCCGCACCTGGGGTCGGGCGGCTCGTCGCCGTCCGTCCGTACGTCCGTCACCGTCCTGGAGGGAGACACCTGTGGACGCCGTCCTCGTCATCAACGCCGACCTCGGCCCGCTGCACCGGGTCACCGTCCAGCACGCGATCCGGATGCTCTGCCGCCGGGTCGCCGAGATCCACGAGGCGGTGCCGGACCGGGTCATCGGAGTGTTCCCGGTGCCCCGGGTGGTCCGGCTGGTGCGCTACGTGGTGACCCGTTGGCGGATGCGCGCCGGCCCGGCCTGGTCCCGGGCCGGGGTGTTACGCCGTGACGGCAGGTGCTGCGCGTACTGCGACGGGCTGGCCGCCACCATCGACCATGTCCTGCCCCGCTCGCGCGGCGGCCGGAACACCTGGAAGAACACGACGGCCGCCTGCTACGCCTGCAACCAGCGCAAGGGGGATCGGACGCCGGAGGAGGCGGGCATGCCGCTGCGGCGCGTACCGGTCGTACCGAGCTGGGCGGCGCTGGCCGGGCGGTGACGGACCGGCCGGCGGGCACAGGGGGCGGCGTCGGGGGACACACCTCCCGGCGCCGCGCCCGCCGGCCCCCAGGTCAGCGTCCGGCGGGTGGCGTCCAACCGAAGCGTGGTGCGCGACGCTCGTGGAAGGCCGCCACGCCCTCCCGAGCCTCGCCGCTGGCCCGCACCTGCCCGTGCCACCAGGCCATCCGGCCCTCGTCCGCCCGACCGTCCACGATCTCCTTGGCGGCGGCGACACTGAGCTGCGAACGCTCGGCGATCACACCGGTGAGCCCGTCGACCCGGGCGGCCAGATCGGCACCGGGCAGCACCTCGTCGACCAGGCCGATCCGCAGTGCCCGGTCGGCGTCCACCAACTCGCCGGTGAAGAGCAGGTGCTTGGCCGCCGACGGTCCGATCAGCCGGGACAACCGGTGCGTGGTGGGCGCCGGGTAGACCAACCCCAGCCGGGCCGGCGGTACGCCGAAGCGCGCGTCGGTCGCGGCTATCCGCAGGTCACAGGCGACCGCCAGCTGGCAGCCGCCACCGACGCAGGCACCACGGACGGCGGCCACCGTCGGCTTGGCGAAGGTGGCCAGCCGCTCCTCCGCCGCGACGGCGATGCTGCCGTCACCGGCCGCCAGCAGCTCGTCCAGATCACCCAGATCGGCGCCGGCGCAGAAGGTGCCGTCGGCGCCGGTCAGCACCACGACGCGGACCGCCGGGTCGGTCTCCAGACCGTCGAGCAGCACCGGTAGCTGCCGCCACATGGCCGGGGTCATCGCGTTACGCCGATCCGGGTTGCGGATCACCACCGTGGCCACCGCACCCGCGACCTCGACCACCAGGTCCGCGTCCGCCATCGCCCACCGTCCCTCCGCCGCACCACGCCGTACGTCACCTGCGGCGACCTTAACGACGTCGCCCGCCGCGCCGGCCGGGTGGGCCCGATCCGGCAAGCCCCACGCGATGCCCGCCGCTGTACGTCTGATCGCAGCCCGGCATTCACCTCAGGGCCGCCCGCGCCCCCTAACGTCACCGTGCGCGCACGTCGTAGCCGGCACGAGTGAGCAGGTGGTCATGCCATCCACACCCGAGGTCAGCGTGGTCATCCCTACCTTCGCCCGCCCGGCGTTGGTGAACCGCGCGGTCCGCAGCGCCCTCGCGCAGACCGTCACCGACATCGAGGTGATCGTCGTGGTCGACGGTCCGGACGAGGAGACCGTCAAGGCGCTCGCCGAGATCGGTGATCCCCGGCTGCGCGTGGTGGAGCTGCCCGGCAAGGGTGGCGCGCCCAACGCCCGCAACACCGGCGTACGCGCGGCGCTCGCCCCCTGGACCGCCCTGCTCGACGACGACGACGAGTGGCTGCCGACAAAGCTCGCCGCCCAGCTGGAGCTGGCCCGCCGTGCCACGGTGGGCAGCCCGATCATCGCCAGCCGGCTGATCAACAAGACGCCCCGGGCGCAGTTCGTGATGCCCCGGCGACTGCCGGAGCCGGGCGAGCCGATCTGCGAGTACCTCACGCTCCGGCGCGGGCTGTTCCACGGCGACGGGTTCATTCAGACCTCGACCATCATGGCACCGACCGAGCTGCTGCGCCGGGTGCCGTTCACCGTCGGGCTACGCCGGCAGCAGGAACTGGACTGGACCGTACGCGCGATCAGCCAGCCCGACGTCGAGCTGCTCATCGCCGCCGAACCGCTGGTGCTCTGGCACCAGGACGAGGACCGGCCACGGATCAGCCTCAGCTCGCCGTGGGAGGCGCAGTTGGAGTGGCTGCGCGGGATCCGGCCACTGATCACCCCACGGGCGTACGCGGCGATCACGATGAGCATCATCAGCTCGATGGCCGCGCCCACGCGCAGTTTCCGCGTCTTCCGGCTGCTGCTCGCCGAGGCCCGCCGGCACGGCCGGCCAGGTGTCGTCGACTACCTGACCTTCCTCCAGATCTGGCTGCTCCCGCCGCAGCTGCGGCACCGGGTACGCGACCTGATCCTCGGCCGTGGCCGGCGCGGTGGCCAGGCCACCTCGGACGACCCGGTTGCCGTCGACGGGTCCCGGGCCGACGTCACCTTCCCGGTCGGCACCCACGCCGAGGAGCGGGCCGGGACGGCGGAGATCGGGGCCGATGTCCGGCGATAAGGTCGTCGTGATCTGGCGCAGCTGCCTGTTACCCGGCTCGGAGACGTTCATCCGCAACCAGGGCGACGCGCTGCCCACCTGGCGCCCGGTCTATCTGGGTGCCGTCCGGGTGCCCTCACCGTTGTCTCGGGACAGTGACGTGGTGCTGTGCCCGGACACGCCGCGTGGCCGCCGCGAGTGGCTGCGGTTGCGACTGACCGGCGGCTCCCCCCGGCTGCGTCGGCTGCTGGCCCGACTGCGACCCGGGGTGGTGCACGCTCACTTCGGCGGGGACGGCTGGCTGGTCAGCCGTACCGCCGCGCAACTTGGCATCCCGCTTGTCGTCACCCTGCACGGTCTCGACGTCACCCGGCAGGCGGCGGCACCCGGGCCACGCGGCGCCCGGCACCGGCGGAACCTGCGGACCGTGTTCGGTCGGGCCGCACTGATCCTGGCCGTCTCCGGGGCGATCCGGGACCGGGCGGTGGAGTTGGGCGCGGATCCGGCGAAGGTCCAGGTACATCACACCGGAGTGCCGGTGCCGCCGGAGCCGGCGGCCGGGCCGAAGCGGTGGGACGTCGTGTTCGTGGGTCGGTTCGTCGAGAAGAAGGGGGTCGACGACCTCGTCGAGGCGCTGGGCATGCTGCCGGAGCTGCGCCCCCGGGTGCTGCTCGTCGGCACCGGGCCGCGGCACGACCAGGTACGCCTCCGCGCGGCACAGTTGGGCGTGGACGCCACGTTTCCCGGCGCGCTGACGCCGCCCGAGGTGATGCGGCACATCGCCGAGGCCCGGATCCTCGCGGCACCGTCGCGTACCGCGTCGGACGGCGACACGGAAGGCCTGCCCACCACGATCCTGGAGGCGTTCAGTCTCGGCGTGCCGGTCGTTTCGACGTACCACAGTGGCATCCCGGAGGCGGTCACCCACGAGTCGAACGGTCTGCTCTGCGCGGAAGGCGACCGGCCGGCCCTGGCAGCCAACATCCGCCGCCTGCTCACCGACGGTGGACTGCGCGACCAGCTCGGCAAGGCCGCCCGGCACCGCGCCGAAACCGACTTCGACCTGCACCACCAGACCCGCCGCCTCGAATCCCGCTACGACTCCCTCCGCCCCGCTCCCTGACCGGGTCGGGTCAGTCGGTGGGGCGGAGGCGGCGGACGGCGGAACGGGCGGTACGGCGGGCGGTACGGGCACCGGCCAGCAGCAGCCGACCGGCCCGTGCGGTGGGGGTGCCGTTCAGCAGTGAGACGATCCGCCGCAGCCGTTTCAGCTCGTCGTCGCGCTCGGTCAGGGTCCGTTCGTACCATCCCTGAAGCGCCCGCGCCTCGGACAGCTCGCGGGCCAGCCGGTCCCGGTCCGCCAGCAGTTCCCGCCACCCGCCGGCAGCGGCGCCGTCGATGTCGACCGACGGCCCCGGCTCCCGACCGGCCATCGTGGTCAGCGTTGCCGCCAGCTCACCGGCCGGCCAGAGGTCGGCGAGTCCGGCGTGGACCAATCGGGACGCCAGCCGGCGCAGCGCCAGCGCAGGCTCGGTGACCTCGGCCAGACCGTGCCAGGTGCCGGCCGGTGTGACGACGACGCCGTCCGCCGGCGTGCCCGCCTGCGCACCTGACTGCCAGGTGGTGAGCAGCGCCCGCACCGCCGGCAGGTCGCGCCGCAACGTGGCGGCCACCACCAGATCCTCGACGGTACGCCCCGACGGAACCGCGGCGCCGTCGGCGAACCGCCAGCCGCCCGCCGGATCCCGGCCCACCTCCCGGAGCCGACCGTCCTGCACCAGTAGCGCCGCAGGCGGCGCGGCCCCGGCCTGGTCGGCCTCAGAACGGGCGCGCGGGGCAGGCTGATCCGCCGGGATCAGCGGATCCGGCAGGCGTTCGCCGAGCAGCACCCAGGCGGGCGCGAGTTCGACGGCGATCCCGTTCCGGACAGCGGATCCGGCCAGCCGAGCCGGGTCGACCAGCGGCGGTGCGGCCGCCACCGGGTCGCGTCCGATGGCCGAGGCGCGCACCCCGCCCCCGCCGTCGCTGTGGACGGCCCGGCCGCTGAGGACGGCCTGGAGGAAGCCGGTCAGGTCCGGGTCGGCCAGCAGCTCCGTACCGACCAGGGCGGCGGGCGCGAGGGGGGACGGGAAAGCCGCCCAGGTGCCGCCGGTCCGCAGGCCCGACGCCGCCAACCTGGCCCGCAGCCGGGCCGGACCGGCCGGCCGGGTGTCGTCGTACTCGCCGGGTGCCGCCCAGTCGGAGTCGGTGCGCTGGGGCGGCGACGCCAGCAACCGGTGCAACCCGAGCGGATTCTCGATCCCGAGCAGCAGCCGGCCACCGGGCCGCAGCACCGACACCAGCAGGTCGAACGCCGCCCCCCAGGACAGCTGCGTCCCCTCGACCGAATCGAGTCGATCCAGCCCGTCCAGGGCGACCACTGTGTCGTACGGGGAAGTACCGGCGAGCTTCTCGGGGCCACCGCAGCACACCCGTACCCCGGGACGGTCGGCGTAGCGGGCGGCCAGGGCCTCGGCGTCCGGCAGTCCCCGCACCAGCACTGTCAGGTCGGCCGAGGGCAGCGCGTCGAGCAGTCGGGGATCGTGTGGTCCGGCCACAAGCGTGCGGCCGGACGCGACTGTCAGCAGGGCGGCCAGCCCTGGCCCGCGTACCGGACCCGGGCCGTGTGCGCGGTCAAGATCCGACCAGGCGAGCATCTCGCCACCGAGCAGGTGCACCGCCGCCGTGTCACTCATCGGTCAACCTCCGCGCCGTGCCGCTCAGCTGCCGTACCGGCCCGCGCCGCCTCCTCGCCGGTTTGGTGCCCGTCGCCGGCCGCACCTCTTCGGTGGCCGTGGCCGGGCACGCCCCCTTGGTGGCCGTGGCCGGGCACGCCCCCTTGGTGGCCGTGGCCGGGCACGCCCCTTTGGTGGCCGTCGCCGGACACGCCGCCCTGGTGCCTGGCGCTCGACGTGACGGTGGTGACCCGGTGCCGGTCGGCGGGTTCGGGCCAGCGGAACAGTCGGCGCAGCTCGGCCGGTGGCAGCAGCCGGTCGGCACCCAACTCGGCGACGGCCAGGGCCCGGGCGCTGTCCGGCTCGACCTGCGGGCCGTGCAGGCCCGCCCACTGCCGCCGGATCCGTGGCTGTCCGCCCCAGATCGGCGCCTCACCGGCCAGTTCCATCGGGTCGCCGTAGACGGCCGGTTCGCAGCCGGCCAGGATGCCGTAGAAGACCGCGCTGCACAGCCGGTTCGAGGCGACCCGGCGGTGTCTGCGCAGCTCGGCCAGTTGCCGGTGAAGGAAACCCGGGTCCAGGTCACGCCACCGGCCGCCCCGGTAGCCGTGGCAGACGACCCGGAAGCCGGCCCGCTCGTAGTGCTGGCGTACCCGGGTCGACCGGTACTCCTGCCAGTAGAGGCAGACGGTCACCGGCCCTGGTTCGACGGCCCGGATCTCGTCGATCAACCGACCGTGGTCACCGACGACCCGCTGCCCCTCCCAGCCGTGGAAGGGGTACCAGATGGTGCCCTCCCGCCGTTGCGGGCCGTCCGGTTCCATCGCCAACAGGTAGGCCCACGGGGAGCCGACCACGTACGTCCGTCGGCGGCCGAGGGACCATGCCCGCCGCCGGGTCCGCTCCGACCAGAGGAACAGCGGTACGCCCGGCACGAACTCGTGGTCGTAGGCCATGCCGTCGCCGATGTTCCAGCCGTGCTGGAGGTAGCCGTGGATGCGGGGCGGATCCTGGTCGTCGAGCCCGCAGTAGCGGGCCAGCACGTGGGAGTGCCCGTAGTAGTGGTTGGCGTGATGCACGGTGGCGGACGCCCCTGGTCGTGGTGCCGGGTCCCGGCGGGACGGGTGGAGGCGGAGCCTAACGGGCCCGTCTGAACACCCGGCCACGCCGAGATGTCCGCCCGGTGTGCCATGCGCGATACAGATGGAGCCCCCGGCCGGGATCGAACCGGCGACATCCCGCTTACAAGGCGGGTGCTCTGGCCAGCTGAGCTACAGGGGCGTTGTGTCGAGGCCAGCATAGCGACAGGCGTCCGGTTTTCCTGCTCGGCAGGGGTCCCGAGCATGGGAAACGTCAACAACCCGACGTGTGGGCGTCGATTCGTGTCCGACCGTGCCCGAGTGACCGGAATGCGAATGCTTCGGAACTACCGCTCGTCCGTGGACCTTGGCAATGCGGCGAAAGCCGTTTACCGTGCAGTGACACGGCCGACACGGGCTCGCCCCGCGCTGGCCGTGGCGCCGGTACGGGCATCCGTGCCGGTCGCTCCTTCACTCGGATCGTCCGGCACGTTCCTGCCGGTGAAAGGAAGCGTCCCCCTCATGGCTACGGTCACCTACGCGAAGGCGTCCCGGATCTATCCGGGCACCGAACGCCCCGCGGTCAACCAGCTCGACCTCCAGATCGGCGACGGCGAGTTCCTCGTCCTCGTCGGCCCCTCCGGATGTGGTAAGTCCACCAGCCTGCGCATGCTCGCCGGCCTGGAGGATGTCGACGACGGCGCGATCTACATCGACGACCGGGACGTCACCCACCTGCCGCCGAAGGCCCGCGACATCGCGATGGTCTTCCAGAACTACGCCCTCTACCCGCACATGACGGTGTACGAGAACATGGCGTTCGCGCTCAAGCTGCGCAAGACCTCCAAGTCCGAGATCGACAGGCGGGTCAAGGAAGCGGCGGCGCTGCTCCAGCTGGAGGAGTACCTCAGCCGTAAGCCCAAGGCACTCTCCGGCGGTCAGCGCCAGCGGGTCGCGATGGGCCGGGCCATCGTCCGGGAGCCGCAGGTCTTCCTGATGGACGAGCCGCTGTCGAACCTCGACGCCAAGCTGCGGGTGCAGACCCGTACGCAGATCGCGTCGCTTCAGGCCAAGCTCGGCATCACCACCGTCTACGTCACCCACGACCAGGTCGAGGCCATGACCATGGGTCACCGGGTGGCGGTCATGCTCGACGGTGTGCTCCAGCAGGTCGACACCCCGCGGACGCTCTACGACACCCCGGCCAACGTCTTCGTCGCCGGCTTCATCGGCTCGCCCGCCATGAACATCAAGACCGTCTCGTTCAGCGAGCAGGGCGCGGCGTTCGCCGAGATGCTCGTGCCGCTGACCCGCGAGCAGGCCGAGGCGGCCAACTCCGAGGGCGGCAACGGCAAGGTGACCGTGGGCTTCCGCCCGGAGGACTGCGACATCGTCAGCCCGACCGAGGGTGGCATGCCGGTCGTGGTCGAGCTGGTCGAGGACCTGGGCTCCGACGCCAACGTCTACGGTCACGCGGCGCTCGACGGCGCCTCCGAGCGGTTCGTGGTCCGTACCGACCGTCGGACCATGCCGAACATGGGCGACACGATCTTCGTGAAGCCGCGTACCGGCCAGAGCCACGTCTTCCACGCCGCCACCGGGCAGCGCATCTGACGTAGCAACCGCGAAGGGGCGGTCCGCCGATGGCGGGCCGCCCCTTTTCGCGTGCGCTCTCCGGTTTCTCAGCCCTCGACGGCCCGGCGGCGGGCCACCTCGGCCAGGGTGACGGCGGCGGCGACGCTCGCGTTCAGCGACTCCACCTCGGAGATCATCGGGATGCTCACGGTGAGGTCGCAGGTCTGCCCGACCAGGCGGGACAGTCCCCGTCCCTCCGAGCCGACCACCACCACCAGCGGACCGACGGCGGCCTCCAGGTCGTACAGGTCGGTCTCCCCGTCGGCGTCCAGGCCGACCACCATGAACCCGGCGTCCCGGCAGGCCTTCAGCGACCGGGTCAGGTTTGTCACCTGGGCCACCGGCACCCGGGCCGCCGCACCCGCGCTGGTCCGCCAGGCGGTCGCGGTGATCCCGGCCGCCCGCCGCTCGGGCACGAAGACTCCCTGCGCGCCGAACGCGGCGGCGGACCGGATCACCGCGCCGAGGTTACGCGGATCGGTGACCCCGTCCAACGCCACCAGCAGCGGCGCCGGCTGTTCCAGCGCGGCGGCGACCAGGTCCTCGAACGGCTCGTACGCGAACGGCGGCACCTGGAGACCGACGCCCTGGTGCAGCACGCCCCCGGTCATCCGGTCCAGCTCGGCGCGGCTGACGTCAAGGATCGCGACGCCCCGGTCAGCGGCGGTACGGATGATCTCCTTGACCCGGTCGTCGACGTCCATGCCCTGCGCCGTGTAGAGCGCGGTCGCCGGAACCTGGGTACGCAGCGCCTCCAGCACGGGGTTGCGACCGACCAGCAGCTCCTGGGTGTCCTTCGCCGGGTTGGACTTGCGGCCCGGCGCGACCCGGGGACCGCTGCGCCCCGCAGGCTGCTTGCCCCGGACCGGCTTCGCGACGGCCGAGCCCCGGCCGCCACCCTTGCCCCAGGTGGTGTCCTTGCTGCCGGGCTGGCCGATCTTCGGGGCACGCCCCTCCTCGGCGGCCGCCCGGCGCTCCTTCTCCTGCTTCCAGGCGGTGCGCTGCGGCAGCTTCTCGGTGCCCGAGTACGCCTTGTGCCAGGGTCGCTCGTCGGCCGGCAAAGTCCGGCCGCGCCCGGCGAGGGCGTCCCGGTTCTTTCCGCCGGACCCCTTCTGGGCACTAGCCTTCGACGTCACCCGCCGGCCACGGCGCTGAGAATTGCCGGCCATCAGTCCTGCTCTCCAATAGTCCAACGCGGCCCCTGTGGGGTGTCCTCGACCACCACTCCGGCCCGCTTGAGTTGATCCCGCAGCGCGTCGGCGGCAGCCCAGTCCTTGCGGACCCGGGCCTGCGCGCGCTGTTCCAGTGCCAGGGCGATCAGGGAGTCCACCACGCCACGGAGGTCGCTCGCCCGGGCTCCGCCGGTCCACGCCGGGTCGAGAGGGTCGACTCCGAGGATATCCAGCATCGCGCGGACACTGGCGAGCGTGGTGCGGACGGTCACATCGTCCCCACCGGCCAGCGCGTTGTTGCCGTCCCGCAGCACCTCGTGCAACGCCGCCAGCGCCGCCGAGGTGTTCAGGTCGTCGTCCATCGCCGCGACGAACGCGGCGGGCAGTTCACCGAGGCCGCCCGCACCGACCCGTTCCACGGCCCGCGTCACGAAGCCCTCGATCCGCCGGTACGCGACGGCCGCCTCGCGCAACGCCTCCTCGGAGTAGTCGATCCGGGAACGGTAGTGGGCGGCCACGTAGTAGTAGCGCAGTTCGACCGGGCGCACGCCGAGGGAGGCGACGTACGTCAGGTCGAGGGCGTTGCCCAGCGACTTGCCCATCTTCGCCCCGCCGATGCTGAGCAGCCCGTGATGCACCCAGTACCGGGCGAAGGGCAGGCCGGCGGCCTGGGACTGGGCCAACTCGTTCTCGTGGTGCGGGAAGGTCAGGTCGAGCCCGCCGCCGTGGATGTCGAACTCCGCGCCCAGATAGCGCCAGCACATCGCCGAGCACTCGATGTGCCAGCCGGGCCGGCCCCGCCCCCAGGGCGACGGCCAGTAGGCGTCCGCCGGCTCGTCCGGCTTGGCCCCCTTCCAGAGGGCGAAGTCGCGCAGGTCGCGCTTACCCCGCTCGGGAGCTTCACAGGCGGACTGCATGTCCTCGGGCGACTGGTTGGACAACGCCCCGTACGCCGGCCAGGAAGCCACGTCGAAGTACACGTCGCCCGAGCCGTCGGTGGCCGGGTAGGCGTGCCCCCGCTCGATCAACTGCGCGATCAGTTCATGCATCTCGGGGATGTGACCGGTGGCCCGCGGTTCGTAGGTGGGCGGCAGCACGTTCAACGCCCGGTACGCCTCGGCGAGCTTCAACTCGTTCGCGTACGCGATCGACCAGAAGGGCCGCTGCTGCTCCTGCGCCTTGACCAGGATCTTGTCGTCGATGTCGGTCACATTGCGGATGAAGGTGACCTGGAAACCGGCGGCCGACAGCCAGCGACGCAACACGTCATAGTTGACGCCGGAGCGAAGATGACCGATGTGCGGCGGCGCCTGGAGGGTGAGACCACACAGGTAGACCCCCACCTTGCCGGCTTCCCGCGGGACGAAGTCCCGCACCGATCGGGTGGCGGTGTCATACAGGCGTAGCGTCACCGTACAAGGGTAGCCGTCCGCTGTTGCCTGGTCGGTCGGAGCCTGGTAGCACCCTGCCGCTCGGCTCCTGCCGGTGGCCGCCCCGCTGGCCGTACGCTGCTGGTCGTGAGCACTCCAGCGACGCCCGGCGCCACCCCACCGCCGGCAGCGCCCGGCGGCACGACGCCAGCTGGCTCGCTGCCAGGTGGTTCGAAGCCGGACCCGTCGGTACCAGGCGCCTCGACGCCGGATCCGCCGGTGCCAGGCGCCTCGATGCCCAGCGCTCCGATGCCGGGCGGCGAGGCGTCGCAGACGTTGGACCGGGGTCTACGGTTGCTACACCTGGTGGCGGACGTCCCGGAAGGTCTGACCGTCACCGAGGCCGCGAACGAGTTGGGCATCGGTCGAGCCGCCGTCTACCGCCTGGTCGGCCCGCTGGCCAGGCACGGAATGCTGCGCCGCGACGCCGACGGCCGGTTGCGCCTCGGCGCCGGAGTACTGCACCTGGCCCGGCGGGCCCAACCGCTGCTCGCCGAGGGTGCGCTGCCCGCGCTGCGGCGGCTCGCCGAACAGGCCGGAGCCACCGCCCACCTCACCGTCGTCGAGGGTGGTGAGGGGGTCGCGCTGGCGGTGGTCGAGCCGAGTTGGACGTCGTTCCACGTCGCGTACCGAACCGGTGCCCGGCACCCGCTGGAACGCGGTGCCGCCGGGCGGGCCATCCTGGCCGGCCGGTCGGGCGACGCCGGCCCGGTGAGCACCGCGGGTGAGCTGCAATCCGGCGCGTACGGGGTGGCCGCGCCGGTGCTCGGGGTGCCCGGCCTGGAGGCGAGCGTCGGGGTGGTGGCTCTGGCCCCACTGGACTCCGAGGCTGTCGGCGCCCAGGTACTGGCCGCCGCCACCGCCATCGCCACCGCCCTCACCTGACCCGCCGGCACCACCCACGCCGTGCCCCTGGGCCTCACCCAACCTCGGCTGAGCCGACAGCTGCGGCCTGTGCCGCCCATCGCGGCCGGACAACCTTCGCTGCCTGCCCCATCCCACTGCGGCTTGCGGCAAGTTGCGCCCAAACTTCCGCCTGAAAGCCCAACTTGCCGCAAACCGAGGCGACTCCCGCCACGCCAGGGCTCGCCGAGCGGCACCGCAGCCCAGGCTCGTACGCCGAGGTCCGAGCATGGCCAATAGCACATCCGGCGGGGGTCAGAGTGGTTATCCACAGGGGACGGCCGGTGTCCTGCCTGCGGTTGTCCACAGGGGCTGCCGAGGCCGCCCCGCGCCACGCAGGCTCTCGTTCATGCCAGCTCATGCATACCGACCGGGAGCCCTGGCGTGGCAGGTCTTCCGTGGCTCCGACGCCGTACGCCAAGGCTTGCTCACCGCCCACCAGCTCCGTGGTTCCGCCTGGGTGCGGTTGCGCCGGGACATCTACGCCGACGCCCGACTTGATCGCGATCACGATTTGGCCTGCCGGGCCGTGGCGTTGCAACTGCCGGTCGAGGCGTCGTTCGCCGGACCGTCGGCGGCGTACCTGCACGGGGTGGAGCATGCCGCGAGTTTCGCCGACAACGTTCACGTGCTCGTGCCGGCTCCGTCAGGGCTGCGCAGCCAACGTGGCCTCCAGGTGCACACGATGGCCCACGAGCCGTTGAACCAGGGCACCCGCCCGGGCACGCTTCCCCGCACCGACCCGACCCGGGCAGCGTGGGAGACCGCCGTCTGGCTGGAGCCGGCCCGCGCGATCGGCATAGTCGACACCTTGCTCGGCCGAGGACTCACCACGCGAGCGGCGCTCGCCGAGATCGCGGCCCTTAACGACAGCCGTCCCGGTTTCCGCCGGGCGAGTTGGCTGTTCGATCTGGCTGAGCCGGCGGCTCAGTCGCCGGCCGAGTCACACCTGCGCATCCGGTTGGTGTTGGCCGGTCTGCCTCGACCGGTGGTCCAGCACCCGGTGCGGGTCTCCGGCGGTCTGATCCTGCACCCTGACCTCGCCTGGCCGGCGTTTCGGGTGGCCGTGGAGTACGACGGGCACCGGCACTCGGACCGCGAGCAACTGCACCGGGACCGACAGCGCCTCAACCGTCTCGTCGGTGCCGGATGGCTGGTACTGCATGTGACCAGTCGCCGTCTCCATCAGGACTTCCCGGGAATCGTCCGGGAGACCCGCGGTGCGCTGCTGGAGCGCGGATGGCGCCGATGACGGAGGGTCCGACCCGGGCCACCACACCGCCGACCGGGATGCGTGATGGCCGGGCTGAGAGGTTCCAGCCCGGCCATCCCATTGTTGATCAGGACGCGTGCGTCCCGGCCCGGTTACCGGCCGGGCTTGAGCGGAGCGGTAACCGCCGCGTACGCGTCGATGATGCCGTGGCCGTAGAAGCCGTTGAAGCTGCGCGAGCCGTCGCAGTAGGCGTCGAACTCAGCCGGCCGGCCTTCGTTGGCGTAGCTCACCAGCCGCGGCTCCGGGCAGGCCCGCTCGGCGGCCGTCCGGCGGAGATGCTGCTCGACCAGGTCCGGCGCCATGCCGTAACCATCACGGCCCTGCTGCTTGCCGTAGCGGCTCACGATGAGCGCGGCCACCCCGGAGGCGTGCGGTGCCGCCATCGAGGTGCCCTGGAGGTAGGTGTAGTACCCGCACTCCCCGTTGGCCTTGCACTCCTTGAACACGAAGGTCTCGGCACCGGCCACGATGTTGCCGTCCTCGTCGACCGCGCCCTCCTCCTGGAGGACCTTCTTCGGGTAGGTGGAGAGAATCATGTTGGCGTCGGTACGGAACGTGTCGGTGCCGAAGCCGTCGCGGAACCAGCCGCCCGGCGCGGCGACAGCGGTCTGCTCGGTGCCGTAGTTCGAGTAGTCGGCCTTCTGGCCGGACGGACCGACCGAGGAGACGCTGATGACGTGCGGCCCCTCCGTGGGCAGGTCCCAGCAGCTGTCGTTGTCGATCTCGCGGGGGTACGGCGCGACGTCACCGTAGTTCGGGCTGGAGACGTCGGTACGCGGGTCGCCCAGGTCCTCGTGGTTGTTGCCGAGCGCACCGACCAGGGTGACGCCCCGGTTGTGGGCGAAGGTCAGCGCCCGCTTCATGGCCCTGATGGTGGCCCGCTGCGCCGCCTGCGCCTCCGGCGAGTCGGCCGGGTTGGCGGTGCAGTTGTAGAGCCACGGGTCGACGTAGAACGACATGTTGACCACGTCGAGACCCGACCGGCCCGCGTGCAGCAGGGCGTTGACCACCGGGTTGAGGAAGAAGTAGCCGGAGTCCTGACCGCCCTTGAGGTTGACCAGGGACACCTTGGGGGCGACACCGGAGAGGCCGAACCCGTTGGCGGCGGCGCCGATGGTGCCGGCGACGTGAGTGCCGTGACCGCCATCGTCGGTGCCGGCCGGGTCGAGGCAGCTCGCCACCTCGCACTCACCGTCGATCTCCGGGATGTCGGGCGCGAAGTTGCGGGACAGCGCCCAGTTGAAGTTCGGTGCGATGTCGGGGTGGCTGGCGTCGACGCCGGTGTCAAGGACGCCGACGGTGACCCGGCGGTCGCCGGGCTCCACCTTGCGCGCCTTGTCGGCCCGGATCATCTCCAGACCCCAGAGCTTGTCGTCCAGCGGGTCGAGCTTCTTGCCCCGCTGCTTACCGGCGCCCTTGGCGGCCGTCGCGGCCAGCAGGTGCTCCTGCTCGACCCGGTCGAGGCGCGGTTTGCGCCCAATCGCCTTCTCCTCGGCCGCACCGATCAGGGCGGCGGCGGAAGTCGCCTTCGTCGCGAAGTCAGCCCGGTCGGTCGTCACCTGGTACACACCGACCTCGTCGCTGCGGGACACCACGGTCCCGCCAGCCGCCCGGATCGCGGCGATAGCCGCGTCGGCGGAGACTCCGTCTTCGGCGACCACGGTGAAGGTCCGCAGGTCCGACGGCCCGGCGCTGGCCGGCACACCCAGACCTGTCACCGTGAGTGCCAGTGCCGCCGCGGTCGCGACGACGCCGACGGTGAAGCGCTTGCTCACCACATTGAATCCTCTCGTTGAGGGGCTGGCGTCATCAGACATCAACGCGTGAGGTTTCGCCAGAGCAGCGCCGGATTCGCGGCGGAAGATCCGCTTCGTCGGAAAGATCGGCCAGCACGGTGGGCAACTCGGACAGCGTCGAGACCACGGCGTCCGGCACCACACCTGCCGGCAGCCGCTCACCCCGGCGGTCGAGCCAGACGGCCCGTAGGCCGGCCCGCTGCGCGCCGATCACGTCATGAGCCAGGTTGTCGCCGACGTGTACCAACTGAGCCGGGCTCACTCCGGCGGCCGCACACACCGCCGCGTAGAAGTCCGGGTTCGGTTTCTTCGGCACCCCGTCGCGGTGCGCGTACACCTCGAAGGCGAACTCGCCGGCGAGGCCGCAGCGCTCGGCGTAGCTGTTGCCGTTGGTGGCGAAGCCAAGCGTCCACTGTCGGCGCAGGGCGGCCAGCGTCGGCAGTGTGTCGGCGAACGGCCGGGTCAGTGCGAAACGGCGGGCGAAGAAAATCGCGGCGATCTCGTCCAGGTGGGCACCGAGACCGGCCCGGTCCAGGGACCGGGCCAGGGCGGCACGCCGGATCTCGGCCACCGGCGCGGCGGACAGGTCCCCGAAGACCGCACCCCAGTCCGACTCCAGGTCCGCGAGGGTGACGCCGGCCGCGACCGGGGTCAGCCGCCGCATCCGCGCCAGTACGGCCTCCAGCCCGGCGGTGACGGCCGGACGCAGATCGATCAGGGTCTCGTCGGCGTCGAACACCACAGTGGTCAGCACGCCGTCCAGCTTGTCACCGCAGGGCCGGCTCCGTCGCCTGGGTCTGGGCCACCTGAACGGGGGTCCGCAGCTCATCGAGACGGACCAGCGCCACACCCGCGACGATCAGCAACCCGCCGAACAGCTGCACCACCGTCGGCAGCTCCCCCAGCACCAGCCAGGCGATCAGCACCGCGAACATCACCTCGGTCAGGCCGACGAACGAGGCCAACCGGGAACCGAGCGTCCGTACCGCGGCGATCCCGGCCAGGTAGGCGACCACCGCGGCCACCAACGTCAGGCCGGCGATCGGCACCAGCCAACTGGTCTCCATGCCGGCGAACTGCACGGTGTCGAAGGTGGCCCGCAACGGCAGTGCCCCGGTCAGGCCGAGCAGCAGCAGCACGCCGGCACCGGCGGCCATCCCGCCGCTGGCCATGACCATCGACGGGAGAGCGGGGTCGACCCTGCCGGCGAGCACGAAGTACCCGGCCAACCCGACCGCCGCACCGAGCCCCCAGAGCACGCCGACCAGGTCGAGTCGGCCCGCCCCGGTCACGTCGAGCACGAAGACCAGGCCGATCATGGCCGCCGCGGAGCCGGCGACGGTCAGCCGACGGGGCCGCTGGCCCTGCACCAGCCAGGTCCAACCGACGACGAGGACGATGCCGAGGTACTCCAGCAGCAACGCGACGCCGACCGGCAGGTAGCGCACCGCGTTGAAGAAGCACGCCTGAGCGACCGCGACGCCGAGCAGCCCGAAGACGCCGATCGACGCGAGGTTCCGCCGCAGCACCTGCCACCGTCCGCGTAGGACGAGCATGGCGGGCACCGCCAGGACGAGGGCGGCGATGCCGACCCGGGCGATGACCACCGCCTCGGCCGACCAGCCCTCGTCGATCAGGGATCGAGCGAAGGTGCCTGAGGTGGCGAAGGTGATCGCGGAGAGCAGTGCCAGAGCGAGACCGGCACCCGCGGCGGGCGATTGACGCATGAACTCTCCTTGGCGCGACGGCCCGCCATGGGCAAAATAGGTTACGCCGATGACGCTAGACGGGGCCATGACAGGAGTCAAGTTGCTTTTCGCCCATGACACCGAGTGTTCGCTGATCGCCGCCGCCGCGCTGGTGAACACCGCCGGTTCCGACGGGGAGGGGCTCCCGGACGTCGCCGCCCTGGACGCCTTCTACACCGTCCACTCCTACAGCGGTCGGCACGAGCACACCGAGGCGGAGCTACGGGCGGTACGCGCGCTGCGCCCCCGGCTACGCCGGATCTGGCACGCCGAGGTCGACGAGATCGTGTCGATCGTGAACGCCCTGCTCCGCGAGCACCGTGCACTGCCCCAGCTCATCACGCACGACGCCGAGCCGTACCACCTGCACGCCGTCCCCCGCGACGCCCCGCTGGCGACCCGGATGGCGGTCGAGGCGGCGATGGCGATCGCCGACGTGGTGCGCGGTGGCGAGCTGCGCCGGTTGCGCACCTGCGACCACCCCGACTGCGACAACGTGCTTGTCGACCTGTCCAAGAACCGCTCCCGCCGGTTCTGCGAGGCCGGCTGCGGCAACCGGGCCGCGGTCAGCGCCTACCGCGCCCGCAAGGCCGCCGCCCGCTCCTGACCAGTAGCCCAGCGGGCCGAGCCGACCGACCCGCTCCTTCACCCCCACCACCACCGCCGCCCCCGGCACCCGGCACCCGGCACCCGGCACCCGGCACCCGGCACCCGAACGGCCGCCGGCTGATCAGGTCACCCGGCATCAGCGTGGCGGGTTGATCGACTCGCGTTGCGGCATCTCGGCCTATCCGGGCTGCTGATGACCACAAGATGCCGCAACCGGAGTCGATCAAGCCGGAGCCGGGAACCCGGACCGGGCAGGCACGGGCCGGGTCAGGGGTGGGTCATGCGGAGCAGGTCGAGTGCCTCTTCCAACTGGGTCTCGGAGAGTTTGCCGGAGTCGATGTGGCCCCGCGAGATCACCACCTCCTTGATGGAGATCTGCTTCGCCAACGCCTCCTTGGCGATCGAGGCGGCCTCGTCGTACCCGAGGTGGCGGTTCAACGGGGTGACGATCGACGGCGAGCCCTCGGCGTACGACAGGCAGACCTCGGCGTCCGCGACCAGGCCGACCACGCACCGGTCGGCGAGCAGGCGGCTCGACGCGGCGATCAGCCGGATCGACTCCAGGATGTTGCGGCCCATCACCGGCAGCATGACGTTCAGCTCGAAGTCGCCCTGTGAGCCGGCGAAGGCCACCGTCGCGTCGTTGCCGACGACCTGCGCGCAGACCTGCCGGACGGCCTCGCAGACCACCGGGTTGACCTTGCCGGGCATGATCGACGAACCCGGCTGGAGGTCCGGGATGCGCAGTTCACGCAGGCCCGCGCGAGGGCCGGAACCCATCCAGCGGATGTCGTTCGCGATCTTGTAGAGCCCGACCGCGACGGTACGCAGCTGCCCCGACGTCTCGACCAGGGCGTCCCGGGCACCCTGCGCCTCGAAATGGTTGCGCGCCTCGGTCAACGGCAGCCCGGTCGAGGCACGCAGCTTCTCGATCACCCGGGCGGCGAAACCGAGCGGGGTGTTGATTCCGGTGCCGACCGCCGTGCCGCCCAGCGGCAGCTCCGCCAACCGGGGCAGCGCCGCTTCCAACCGTTCGATGCCGTAGCGGACCTGGGCGGCGTACCCGCCGAACTCCTGTCCGAGCGTCACCGGGGTGGCGTCCATCAGGTGCGTACGCCCGGCCTTGACCACGGTCTCGAACTCCGACGACTTCCCCTCCAGTGCGGCGGCCAGGTGGTCCAGCGCCGGCAGCAGATCCCGTACGACGGCCTCGGTGGCCGCCAGATGGATGGATGAGGGGAAGACGTCGTTGCTCGACTGCGAGGCGTTGACATCGTCGTTGGGATGAACGCTGCTGCCCAGCTCCCGCCCGGCCAGGGTGGCGATCACCTCGTTGGTGTTCATGTTGGACGACGTGCCGGAACCGGTCTGGAACACGTCCACCGGGAACTGGTCGTCGTACCCGCCGTCGGCCACGTGCGCGGCAGCGGCGGCGATCGCCGCCGCCACGTTCGCGTCGATCACTCCCAGGTCGCCGTTGACCTCGGCCGCAGCACCCTTGATCTGAGCCAGCGCCCGGATCTGGGCCGGCTCGATACCCCGGCCGGAGATCGGGAAGTTCTGCACCGCCCGCTGCGTCTGGGCCCGCCACAGCGCCTCGGCGGGCACCTCCACCTCGCCCATCGAGTCGCGTTCGATCCGATAACCCGTACCCTCTGGAGTCGTCACGCGTACCATCCTGCCCCGCCCGGCACCGACTCGCAGATGATCGCGAGAGTCAGTCGTCCAGCTCGGCGAGCAACCGCCGCACCGTCTCCTGTTCCGGTACGTCGAGCTGCTGGAACAGGGCCAGTGCCCGAGCCCAGTGCGAGCGGGCCGCTGCCGGATCGGTGGAACGCAGGCAGCGGGCGATGCCGTCGAGTGCTCGCGCCTGCTCGTAGCGGTGGTTGATCCGGGCGGCGTCGAGCAGCACCCGACCGAAGAGGTCCTGAGCGCTGCGTACGTCACCCTGGTCGAGGATGGCGAGGGCCAGCAAATTGCGGGACCCGCACTGGCCGACCAGGTCGCCGGCCTCGCTGATCGCAATGAACGCCTGTCGGTGAAGCGTCGCCGCCTCTTCCGTACGGCCGGCCTCGCGCTCCATCACCCCCAGCTCGTTGAGCATCTCGCCCTCGTCGAACCGGTCCTTCCCCGCGCGGTGTGCGAGAAGCGCCGCTCGCAGCAGTCGACGGGCCGGCCCGATGTCACCCATCCGGTGCCGGATGATGCCGACGTGCCCCAGAGCGTTCGCCAACTGCCGACGGTCACCGACCTCGCGGGCCAGCAGCAGGTGCTGGCGGCCGAGTCGTAGCGCCTCGTGGTAGCGGCCCCAGGCGCACATCAGGTGGGTCATGTTGTTGAGCAGAGCGCTGCGTGCGGCCATCTGGTTGCCACTGCCTAGGACCGCCGCCTCCTGGAAGTACCCGATGCCACGGCGAGGGCCGCCCTCGGCGTAGTTGTTGATCCCCAGGTTCCACAGCACGCTTCTCAGCAGGTCGGGTGGACCGCTGCTGCGGCACAACTCGAGTGCCTGCTGCAGCAGGGCGATGGCGTGCGCGAAGCGGGCACGCCGGAAGTGGGCCGACGCCAGGTAATTCAGCATCAGCGCCTGCGCGGACTCGTCACCGAGCGCCTGCGCCGACCGGAGGCCCACCCGATGTGTCTCGATCAACTCGTCCAGGTGCCCGCCGTTGTAGAGCAGCCGCCAACTCGCCCGGGCGAGCTGCCAGGCGCGCTCCGGGTACTCCGTCTCGGCCAGCGCGGGCATGGCGACCAGCGCGGACCGGTTGTCGTCGAACCAGGCCAGCCCACGCGCCACATCAACCCTCACCAGGTCAGGGCGGGACGGGTCGGACAGGCGGAGCGTACGCCGGGTGCCGGGTGACTCGGTCTCGCGGCCGAGCGCCGCCGCCACGTACAGATGGTGCTCCAGCAGCCGGCCGAGCGCCTCGTGCCGCTCCGGCGCGTGGGCGGGGTCGGCCAGCAGCGTGCGGGAGTACTCGCGGACCAGGTCGTGCAGTCGGTAGCGGCCCGCCTCCGGCTCATCGACCAGGTGGGCGTCGACCAGCTCGTCCAGCACGTCCTGTGCCTCGGCCAGTGGCAGGTCGGCCAGGGCGGCGGCGGTGGTGGCGTCCAGGCGTATCCCCGGATGCAGCCCGAGCAGTCGGAAGACGCGCTGGGCCGGCGGCGACACCTGGGCGAACGACAACGCGAAGGCGTCACCGACCGAGCGTTGCCCGGCGACCAGCTCGGCCAGCGTGTCCCGGGCACCGCCGAGCCGTTCGGCCAGGTCGACGACCCGCCACCGCGGACGGTGCACCAGTCTCGCACCGGCCAGGCGAATCGCCAGCGGCAGATAACCGCAGCGGCGCACCACCTCGGCGGCCGCGGCACGCTCCGCCGCGATCCGCTCCTCGCCAGCCACCCGACCGAGCAGCTCGATCGCCTCGTCGGGATCGAGCACCGGCAGCGAGGAGGGTCGTCCCTCGTCGAGGCCGACCAGTCGACGTCGGCTGGTGATCAGAGTGATGCAGCCGGCACCGCTGGGCAACAGCGGCGCCACCTGCGCGGCGGAGGCGGCGTTGTCCAGCAGGACCAGGGCTCGCCGGTCGGCCAGTTCGGTCCGCCAGATGGCCAACCGGTCATCCACGTGGACCGGGATCCGCTCGGCCGGAACCCCGAGTTGCCGCAACAACGTGGCCAGTGCCGCCGACGGACTCAGTGGTGTCCGCTCGCTGTGCCCGTGCAGGTCGATGAAGAGATGCGCGTCGGGGTACCGTTCCGCGATCCGGTTGGCCACGTGCACCGCCAGGGTGGTCTTGCCGCTGCCCGCCATACCGTCGATCAGCTGGATCCGGGTCTCGCCCTCCTCGATCTCCTTGACCAACCTGGCGATCGTCTCCGCCCGTCCGGTGAAGTCACTGATCGCGCGGGGCAGGGCGCGGACGGGGACGGTGGCCCGCCGCTCGGATCCGGCGATCGCGAGGTCCCCGGCAAGCACCCGCTGGTGCAGTTCCTGTAGTGCCGCGCCCGGCTCGATGCCGAGTTCCTCCGCGTACAGGCCCCGCCCTTCCCGGTAGAGCCTGAGGGCGTCAGCCTGCCGACCCACCGCGGCCAGGGCCAGCATGAGTTGCCCCCGGAGGCGTTCCCGCAGCGGATGCCGATCCAGGTTCTCGGCCAGTTCGTCGAGCAGCGCCGCCGCGTGACCGAGACGTAGTTCGACGTCCACACACTCCTCCAGCGCCGTGAGACGCTGCTCGTCGAGTGCCTCGGCACGCCGCCGAACGCTTGCGTTCCGGATGCCGCTCAGGGCCGCGCCGCGCCACAACCGCAACGCCGCGCGGAACTGGCCACGCGCGTCGACCAGCCGGCCACGGGCGAGCATCCCCCGGGCGGTCTCGATGCCTTGGGCGAAGACCTCGCTGTCCAGCTCACCGGGAGCGGTCCGCACGGCGTACCCGACGGGATCGGTGACGATGAGCTCCGGTGACAGGCCGAGTTGAGTGAATCGCTGCCGCAGTCGTGAGACGCAGGTCTGCAGCTGGGCGCGGGCGGTGGCCGGCGGGTCGTCCTCCCAGAGCGCGTCGATCAGTTCCTCGGCCGGCACAACCCGATTGGCTCTGAGTAGCAGAACCGCGAGTACGGCCCGGTCCCTAGCCGCGGTGACGGTGGCTTCGCCGTCTCCCACCCGCAGCGGACCCAGGATCCGAAACCGCATTCGCTCTCCCACCGGGACGACGCAACGACCAGCAGAGTAGCCCGACCGTCACAGTACGCCCATCAATTTGATAGCGCTCTGAGAGAGGTTCGACAGCGCCGGGGCGGAGACTTCTGTCGGTTGTCGGTCTCGACATCCGACGGGGGCGGTGCGCCTGTCCACGAATGCGGACAGGCGCACCGATGTTCGCTCAGGAACGGCCGATGGTGAGGACCGGCTTGGTGACCTCGGCGAAGAAGTCGTTGCCCTTGTCGTCGACGACGATGAAGGCCGGGAAGTCCTCCACCTCGATCTTCCAGACCGCCTCCATGCCCAGCTCCGCGTACTCCAGAACCTCGACGTGCTTGATGCAGTCCTGGGCCAGGCGGGCGGCGGGACCGCCGATCGAACCGAGGTAGAAGCCGCCGTGCTGCTCGCAGGAGCGGGTCACCTGCGCCGACCGGTTGCCCTTGGCCAGCATCACCATCGACCCGCCGGCGGCCTGGAACTTCTCCACATAGGCGTCCATCCGACCGGCCGTGGTCGGGCCGAACGAGCCCGAGGCGTAGCCCTCCGGGGTCTTCGCCGGGCCGGCGTAGTAGACGGCGTGGTCGCGGAGGTACTGCGGCATCGGCTCGCCCGCGTCCAGCCGCTCTGCGATCTTCGCGTGGGCGATGTCCCGGGCGACCACGAGCGGGCCGCTCAGCGACAACCGGGTCTTGACCGGGTACTTGGACAACTCGGCGCGGATCTCGTCCATCGGTCGGTTGAGGTCGACGCGGACCACCTCGGTGGCGTCCAGCTGCGCCTCGGTGATGTCGGGCAGGTAGCGGGCCGGGTCGGTTTCGAGTCGCTCCAGCCATACGCCCGACGGGGTGATCTTGGCAACCGCCTGCCGGTCGGCCGAGCAGGAGACGGCGATCGCCACCGGGCAGGACGCGCCGTGCCGGGGCAGTCGCACCACCCGGACGTCGTGGCAGAAGTAGCGCCCGCCGAACTGCGCGCCGATGCCGAAGTTGCGGGTCAGCTCCAGCACCTCGGCCTCCAGCTCCAGGTCCCGGAAGCCGTGCGCGGTCATCGAACCGGAGGTGGGCAGGGCGTCGAGGTACTTGGCGGAGGCGTACTTGGCGGTCTTGAGGGCGTACTCTGCGCTGGTGCCGCCGATCACCACCGCCAGGTGGTAGGGCGGGCAGGCGGAGGTGCCGATCAGCCGCAGCTTCTCCTCCAGGAACTGCATCATCCGCGTCGGGTTCAGCAGTGCCTTCGTCTCCTGGTAGAGGTACGACTTGTTGGCCGAGCCACCGCCCTTGGCCATGAAGAGGAACTTGTAGGCGTCCGGGTGGCCGTCCGGGTCCTCGGCGTACAGCTCGACCTGCGCGGGCAGGTTGCTGCCGGTGTTGCGTTCCTCCCACATGGTGAGCGGGGCGAGTTGCGAGTAGCGCAGGTTCAACCGGGTGTACGCCTGCCACACGCCGCGCGAGATCGCTTCGGCGTCGGACCCGTCGGTGAGCACGTGCCGGCCCCGCTTGCCCATCACGATCGCGGTGCCGGTGTCCTGGCACATCGGCAGCACTCCGCCCGCGGCGATGTTGGCGTTGCGCAGCAGGTCCAGCGCGACGAACCGGTCGTTCGGGGAGGCTGCCGGGTCATCGATGATCGACCGTAGCTGGGCGAGGTGCGCCGGACGCAGGAAGTGCGCGATGTCGTGCATCGCCTCGGCGGTGAGCGCGGTGAGCGCGGCCGGCTCGACGGTCAGGAACCGGCGGCCGCCCGGACCGTTGACCACGTCGACGCCCTCGTCGGTGACCAGGCGGTACTCCGTCTGGTCCGGACCGGTCGGCAGCAGCGGGGCGTACGCGAAGTCGGCACCGCTCATGACGGCACTCCGGTCCGCCGCGTGCCGCCATGAGGCACCACCGCAGTGGGCTGATGATTCGCTCGCTGCCGCTTGCTCACGACGGCACTCCGCTTCGCTCCGTGCCGCCGTGAGGCACCACCGCTCTGCGCCGATGATTCGCTCGCTGCCGCTCGCTCATGACGGCAAAGCCTAGGGCAGAAGGTTCGGTCCGTCCCACCCGCCGGGGGGCGCGATCATTTACCGGGGTCAGGGGCGGCGCAGAGCTCGTTCTTCGGACCGCAACTGTCCTGTGGCTGCGGTACCGCCCCGCTGCCGGCGGGCCCGGGGTTGGCCCCGTCGGCGTCGCCCGGCGCTCCGCCGGCCGTCGCGCCGAAGCGGACGTACCCGATCTCCCGCCCCTCCCCGATCACCATGCCGGCGGGTCCGACGGCGAGGGCGTTCGCCGAGGTACGAAGCACGGCCAGTTCCCGCCCGGTCCGCCTGTCGAGGGCAAGCAGCCGGTTGGGCTTCTCGTCGGTGACGATCGCCGCGTACGGGGTGAGGGCGGCACCCGCCTTCTTCCCGGCCGGCCGGTTCCACCGGGTGCGGTCGGCACCGAGTTCGCGGGCCGAGACGGCTGCGCCGTCGGCGGTGCGCACCAGCGCGTACCTGTCGTCCACCGCGAGCACCCGTTCCGCGTCGGCGGTGACCAGCAGCAGCCGCCCGTCGTACCCGTCGAGGACCGCCTCCCGGCCGTCCGGCGAAACGCCGAGCAACACGTTCCGGGCACCGTACGGGTCCTCCCGCTGCACACAACCGGCACTGTCGGCGGTGCGGAGGTTGAGTCCCGTCTGCTGCCACGCCTCCTGACCGGTGACCGAGTCCCGACCGGAGATGCCGTAGTAGCAGCTGCCGTCCTGCGAACGGGCGGTGATACGCAGCAGCCGCCCGCCGATCACGGCGAGCCGCTCCTCCCGGCCGGGCTCGACGTTCTGGAGCACCCGGCCGGTAGCGGTGTCCACCACGTGCACCCGGCCGTCGACCGGGAACCCGAGCAGCGGCGGTACCGCCTCCGGGCCGGCCACCTCGCCGTCGATCCGGGTACTGGTGAGCCGCCGACTGTCGAGCAGATTCGGGTTGTCGGCGAGCAGGCCGGTGCTGACCCCGGGCAGGAAGGCGGTCCACAGCGGAGCGGTGCCGCGCGGGTCCCAGGCACTCAGCGTGCAGTCGGTGGCCTCCACACAGCGCGCGTCCAGCAGCAGGTTGCGGTACGTCCAGACGGCCACCGCGTCGTCGTCGCGGCGTCGGGTCACCCCGGTGGTGGGGTCGAGCACCTCGTACCCCTTGACCAGCAGCTTGCCCACGACGACCACGGCTTCCGGCCCGCCGCCCGTCACCGCGCTCCAGTCGGCCTTGCGTTCCCAGAGCTGCGTGCCGGTGGCCAGGCTGCGGGCCTCGACCCGGGTGCGCTGCTCGATCACGACGCTCTCCCCGGCGATGGTGACGCTGCGCGGGGTGCCGCCGATGCGCTGCTGCCAGACCACGTCCGGCTGGGAGATCGGCTGGGGCCGGTTGACCCAGTCCCACATGGTGGGGAACGGGTTCCAGACTCCGGTAGCGGCCAGCACCACCACCGTGATCAGGCCGAGCAGCAGCCAGCTTCGTACGCCGAGGCCGCTCCCCTTCGCCACCGGAACACGGTAGCCATCCGCGCCGACCACCGCCCGCACCGGCCCGCGTGTCGCGCCAGGAAGATCGCGTGGGCGACTTCACCGGCCACCGCGCGGCCGGTGGTTGACTCAGCGGTCAGCGGACACCGCCGGACCCGGCGCGGCCGGGGTGGGATCCGCCGGCAGAGCCGGGGAACGCCGGCCACCGGGGGCGAGGACCGGCCACAGGACCAGCGTCGCGATGAGCGAGGCGGCTCCGGCGCCTGCCATCACCACACCCGGAGCGAGCACCTCGCTCAGCGCGCCGGCCCCGGCTGCGGCCAGCCCCTGCGCCGCCATCATGCCGGTGCTGACCAGGCCGAACGCCTGTCCCCGACGCGCCTCGGGGACCGCGTCGAGGAACCGTCGGGCCAGCCCGAGCTGGTAGGCGAAACCCCCGGCCGCCACCGCGAACAGGGCCGCTGCGGGCAGCAGCGCCGGTCGGGCCAGGAACGCCAGCATGGGTACGCCCAGCAGCAGCGCGAGCCACGGCGTCAAGCGTTCCCGCCGGGCCGGTGCCATGAACCGCCCCACCAACAGGTCGCCGACCAGCATGCCGCCCGCACCGGCCATCAGCAGGACACCGGCACTGGCACCCGGCCCCAGATCGGCCGCGTACGGCACCGCCACCCCCTCGGCGCCGACAAGCAGCGACCCGGGCAGCCACTGGGCGAGCAACAGCCCACGGATCCGGCGATCGGCCAGCAGCTGCCGGTTCACCCGCAGGGTCTCCCGGAACGCGCCGGCCCTCGGGCCGTCGACCACCCGTCCAGCGCGAGCCGGGCGGTGGGCGAGCCCGAACCGCACGAGCAACGCGGAGAGGCCACAGGTCGCCGCGGTCAGCCAGAGCGCGCCGTACGGCCCGACCAGGCTGAGCAGCAGGCCACCGACGGCGAACCCGGCCACCTGCGTGCCGCCGGCAGCCACGGTGAGCAGCGAACGACCCAGCACGTACGTGTCGCCACGCAGCATCTCGGGCAGCATGGCGCTCCGCGAGGCGCTGCTCACCGGGCCGAAGAGGGCCACCACGGCGACCAGGCCGAGCATCGCCGACGGGGACAACGCGCCCGTGGCGAGCACCACCACCATGGCCAGGCGCACCAGGTCGTAGCCGACGATCAGGGCGCGGCCCGGCCACCTGTCGGCCAGGGCCAGCAGGAACAGCCCACCGAGCGCGTGCGGCAGGAATCCGGTCACGTACGCGAGTGCGGCAAGCAGGCCGGAGCCGGTGCGCTCGTAGACGAGGACGGAGAGGGCCAGCATCTTCACCGTCTCGCCGATCATGAAGATCCCGTAGCTGGCGAAGAGCACCCGGAACTCGGCGACGGCGAAGACGTCCCGGAAGGTGGCCGGCCGGTCGGCCACCTTCGGCGTGCTCATGCTGGTGTTGTCCACGCCGGCCAGCCTGGTCGCCCGACCCGGGCCGCTCTATCCTTTCGCTTGTCAACGAAAGGTCGGGCGATGCGGATCGAGGTCACCCCGGCGGACGTGGCGGCCAGCCGGTACGCCATCTCGCCGCTGGGCGAGGCGGTCTGGGCGCTCCGCGTCCACGCCGGCCAACACGCCGTACCGGGGCTGGCCCCCTGGGTGACCCGCACCCGATCGGTGTTCGAGCGACTGCGCCGGGACCAGCCGGCGGTGGGTGCGCTGATGGCGCTGCTGCGCCGGGGTGGCTACAACGCCGACTTCATCCAGCCGCCGCCGGACGGCATCGGCCGCACCTTCGCCGACGAGCTGGCCGTGGTCCGGGCCACGCCGCTCGGGCAGGCCCGCGACGAGTTGGCCCGCAACCTCGTTGGACTGCGCACCCCGCCGGGGTACGCCCGCCGGATCTACGACTCGCCGGACGTCGTCAACCGGCTGGCCGACGCGATCGAGGCGTCCTGGGTGACCCTGGTGCAGCCGGACTGGCCGCGACTGCGGGCGGTGCTGGAACGGGACCTGGTGCATCGCGCCGGCCGCCTGCTCGCGTACGGCTGGGGGTCGGCCGTGGCGGACCTGGACCCGAGGCTGCGCTGGGTCTCCGGCGGCGGCCTCGGCGCGATCGAGGTGGCCGACCGCGACCCCCGCAGCTACTCGCTCGGCGGCCAAGGGTTGCTCTTCATCCCCACGGTCTTCGGCATGATGATCAATTACGTCGAGCCGCCGTGGCCGTTCGCGATCGTCTACCGGGCCTCCGGAGTGGCCGAACTGCTCGGGCCGCCCGACCCGGGTCGGCCCGAGGACGCGCTGGACCGGCTGGTCGGGCGGTCCCGTGCGGCGGTGCTGCGGGCACTCGCCCTGCCCGCCACGACCAGCCAACTCGTGGTGCAGCTCGGGATGAGCCTGGGCGGCGTCGGCGACCACCTGTCCGTGCTGCGCGACGCGGGCCTGATCACTCGGGTCCGGTCCGGCCGGTCCGTCCGCTACCGCCGTACCCCGCTCGGCGACGCGCTTGCGGAGAACTGATCGGGCTCACCGCACCGCCGAGCGCAGCAGCGGCAGGACCCGGTAGGGGATCTGCTCGGCGAGCGCGATGATCGTGGAGGCGCGGGTGATCCCCTCGTACGCCACGATCTGGTCGATCACCCGCTGGAGGTCGGTGTTCGAGCGGGCCACGATCCGGCAGAGCAGATCGCCCGAGCCGGTGATGGTGTGCGCTTCCAGCACCTCCGGGATCGCCGCCAGGTGGCGGGTGACCGGGTCGTGCCCGTGCCGCTGGCTGATCTCCAGGGTGACGAAGCTGGTCACCGTGAAGCCGAGCGCTGCCGGGCCGAGATCCGGCCCGAATCCGGCGATGACCCCCCGCCCCACCAGCTTGTCGAGTCGCGCCTGGACGGTCCCCCGGGCGACGTGGAGCCGGCGCGAGCACTCCAGCACGCCGATCCGGGGTTCCTCGGCGAGCAGCTCGATGAGTCGCACATCCAGCTCGTCGAGCTGGGCAATCTGACCAGTGTTCATGCGTGAACACCATACCGTTTGTGCAACCTGACCAGCGTAGGCGGAGAGGGTTGCCCAGTGCGCCAGGTCACCGCGATGCTCGGCACAGCAGCACACGATCCCGTCGGCCCACGAGGCCGGGCGGTACGCGAGGGAGGCCACCATGACCCAGGCGATCGACCGACCCCAGTCGACCGAGGAGGTGGACGTCGACGCCCTCGTCGGCGCCGTCGACCACGACACCAGCAAGGACCCGTTCCCGGTCAAGGGTCTCGACCACGTGCGTTTCCTGGTGGGCAACGCCAAGCAGGCCGCGCACTACTACTCCACCGCTTTCGGCATGACGTGTGTGGCGTACCGGGGTCCGGAGCAGGGCTACCGCGACCACGCCGAGTACGTGCTGACCAGCGGATCGGCGCGGTTCGTGCTCACCGGCGCGGTGCGCCCGGACGCCGACGGCGCCGAGCACGTCGCCCGGCACAGCGACGGCGTCAGCGACATCGCGCTGGAGGTGCCCGACGTCGACGCCGCGTACGCGCACGCCACCGCGCAGGGCGCGACCGGCCTGGTGGAGCCGCACGACGTGACCGACGGGCACGGCACGGTACGGCTGGCCGCCATCGCCACCTACGGCGACACCCGGCACACGCTCGTGGACCGGTCCCGCTACCAGGGCCCGTTCCTGCCCGGCTTCGCCGCCCGGGGTCCGATCGTGGACCGGCAGCCGATGATCGACGCCGGGATCCAGCCGAAGCGCTTCTTCCAGGCGGTCGACCACGTGGTCGGCAATGTCGAGCTGGGCCGGATGGACGAGTGGGTCGAGTTCTACCGCCGGGTCATGGGCTTCACGAACATGGCCGAGTTCATCGGCGACGACATCGCCACCGACTACTCGGCGCTGATGAGCAAGGTCGTCGCGAACGGCACCCGCAAGGTGAAGTTCCCGCTCAACGAGCCGGCCATCGCCAAGAAGAAGTCGCAGATCGACGAGTACCTGGAGTTCTACCAGGGCCCGGGTGCCCAGCACATCGCCGTGGCCACGAACGACATCCTGGCCAGCGTCGACGCGATGCGGGCGGCCGGCGTCGACTTCCTCGAAACCCCGGACTCGTACTACGACGACCCGGAGCTGCGCGCCCGGATCGGCGAGGTACGCGTACCGATCGAGGAACTCAAGTCCCGCAAGATCCTGGTCGACCGGGACGAGGACGGCTACCTGCTGCAGATCTTCACCAAGCCGGTGCAGGACCGCCCGACCGTCTTCTTCGAGCTGATCGAGCGGCACGGCTCGCTCGGCTTCGGCAAGGGCAACTTCAAGGCGCTCTTCGAGGCCATCGAGCGGGAGCAGGAAAAGCGCGGCAACCTGTAACACTGTCGAGCGTGACCCAGCCACCCGCGCACCCGGCACCGCCGGCCGGCGAGCCCCCGGCCGGCGGTGCCGCGCCACCCGCCGGCCCGCCCCAGGTTCCGGCACAGTGGGCCCCACCCGTCCAGCCGCCGCCCGGACAGCCGGGTCCGCAGGGGTACGCGTCCCAGCCGCCCTGGCCGGTGGGACCGCCTCCGCCCGGTTGGGCTGCCGGGCCGCCACCGCCGGTGCTGGGGCCGGGCGGGCAGCCGCTGGCGAGCTTCGGTGACCGGCTGCTGGCGTACCTGATCGACACGGCGATCGCGACCGGAGTCCTGATGGTGCTCTTCCTACCGGTCTTCCTGGTCTTCTGGTTGCGGATACTCTCCACGCTCAACTGGACCAACCCGGACGGCACGCCCGCCGAGCCGGACCTGGCCACCCTGTTCAGCGATCTGGTGTTGCCGATGCTCGTGCTACAGGCCGGGCTGATCGTGCTGATGCTGGGGCTGTACTGGCTCTATCACGTCGAATACCTGAAGCGGACCGGGCAGACCCTCGGCAAGAAAATTATGAATCTGCGCGTGGTCTCCCTCGACCCGACCCGCACCCTGGACCGCCGGATGGCCGGTAAGCGGTACCTCGTGCAGTTCGTCGGCGGGTCTCTGGTGCCCGGTGGCAGTTACGTCGACGGCCTCTGGCAGTTGTGGGACAAGCCCTGGCAGCAGTGCCTCCACGACAAGTTCGCCGGGACCGTCGTCGTTAAGGTGTCGAGGTGAACGAGCGCAGCGAGGCCGTGACGTGAGCGTGGCACCCGGCTGGTACGTCGACCCCGCCGACCCGGAAACCCGCAGGTACTGGGATGGCGAGGGCTGGATCGGCGCGCCCATCCCGGTTGACGTCACCCCACCCGAGGGCCCACCCGAGCCCGAGCCCGAACCGGCACCGGAGCCCACCTCACCGGCGCCCGCCTGGGCACCGCCCGCCGCCGACCTGCCCTCCGGCGGCACCCCGCCGGCCACCTGGCCACAAGGCCCGCCGACCGGACAGCCGGGCGGCGGAACGCCACCGGGTTGGCCTGGCGGTCAGCAGCCGCCGGGCGCACCGCCGGCCTGGCCCGCAGGTGACCCGCAGCAGGGG
Organism: Micromonospora sp. NPDC049891; assembly: GCF_040660295.1. Taxonomy (NCBI): domain Bacteria; kingdom Bacillati; phylum Actinomycetota; class Actinomycetes; order Micromonosporales; family Micromonosporaceae; genus Micromonospora; species Micromonospora sp. NPDC049891. The sequence continues at coordinate 17,765 of NZ_JBFAML010000008.1, read as the reverse complement.
CCGCCGCCCGGTTGGCCGTACCCGACCTGGCCCGGGCGCCCGCCGGCACCCCGGCCGCACGGGATGCCGCTGGCCTCGTTCGGCGCCCGGCTGGGCGCCCGGCTCATCGACTTCGGCGTCGTCTTCGCACTCAACGCCCTGGTCAACGGCTGGTTCGTCTGGCGCTACCTCCAGGAACTCTCCGCACCACTCGACGAGTTCTGGCGTCGGGTGCAGGACCAGGACCGCACCACCGACCCGCTGCCCGCCGCCGGCGACCAGGCCGGCGCGTTGGTCGTGACGATCCTGCTCATCGCCACCTCGCTCTGGCTGGCGTACGAGGTCCCGTCGATGGCCGCCAGCGGGCAGACCTTCGGCAAGCGGCTGCTGCGCGTCAGGGCGGTGCCGGTCGAGGCGGACACGCCGCTGGGCTTCGGTCGGGCACTGCGCCGGTGGAACACCCTCGGCCTGCCCACGCTGCTCTGGTACTGCTGCGGGCTCGGCCTGCTGCTCCAGCTGATCGACGCCCTCTCACCGCTCTTCGACCATCCGCTACGGCAGGCGCTGCACGACAAGCGGGCGCAGACCGTGGTGGTTCAGCTTCCGCGTACCCCCGACGACCGCGCCAACCCCCCGGGAGAGACCCCATGACCGACGACGGACGACACCAGGCGGCGGTACGGCTGACCCGCGCCGACCTGGACGCGCTGCCCAACTACGTACCCGGCCGCAGCCCGGCCGACCTGGCCCGTGAGCTGGGCCTGCCCGAGGCCATCAAGCTGGCCAGCAACGAGGTGCCGTACGGCCCGCTGCCCGGTGTGGTGGAGGCGGTCGCCGAGGCCGTCGCCGGGGTGCACCGCTACCCGGACATGGGCGTCGTGGCGCTCCGCCAGGCGCTCGCCGAACGGTACGGGGTGGACGCCGATCGGGTGGCGACCGGCTGCGGCTCGGTGGCGCTGGCCGAGCACCTGGTGCGCGCCACCTGCCTGCCCGGCGACGAACTCGTCTACTCATGGCGCTCGTTCGAGGCGTACCCGATCATCGCGGCGACCAGCGGCGCGACAAGCATCAAGGTGCCGAACGACGCCGGGCACGGGCATGACCTGACGGCGATGGCCGCGGCGGTGACCGACCGCACCCGGATGATCCTGGTCTGCAACCCCAACAACCCGACGGGCACCGCGGTACGCCGCGCCGAGCTGGAGCGCTTCCTCGACGCCGTACCGGACGACGTGCTTGTGGTGATCGACGAGGCCTACCGCGAGTTCGTCACCGACCCGGAGGTGCCGGACGGGTTGAGCTTCGCCGACCGGCCGAACGTGGCGGTGCTGCGCACCCTTTCCAAGGCGTGGGGTCTGGCCGGCCTGCGGATCGGCTTCCTGGTCGCGCAGCCGCAGGTGGCAGCGGCGGTACGCAAGGTCGTCACGCCGTTCTCCACGAGCATGGCCGCCCAGGCGGGCGCGTTGGCCGCGCTCGCCCAGGCCGACGAGGTGCGTCGGCGGTGTGCGCTCGTGGTGGCCGAACGCGAACGTGTCAGCGAGGCCGTCAGCAAGCTCGTTCCCGGCGTCCCGGCCAGCCAGTCGAACTTCGTCTGGCTGCCGCTGGGCGACCGGTCGGTGGAGTTCGGCAAGGCGTGCGAGTCGCGGGGCGTGATCGTCCGCCCGTTCCCCGGCGACGGGGTACGGATCACCATCGGCACGCCGGCCGAGAACGACGCGTTCCTGGCGGCCGCCGAGGAAGCACTGGGCTGAACCAGGCCCGGGCCGTACCGGGCCGGTCCACCATCCCCCAGCGGACCGGCCCGGAGTCTCCTACCCCTGCGGCACCGGCTCCCGCTGCTGTGCCCGCCGCCGGTACGCGAAGCCGAACAGCACCGCCAGCACCAGCCCCGAGGCGACCAGCCCGCCGGCCAACACCGCGCTCGACCGGTCGGCGTTGGCTGACGCCGGGACTGTCGCGCCGCCGAAGCTCACCGTGCCGCTGGCGCTGCGCTTGGTCCAGCCGCTGGCCAGGTCGAGCTTCGCCGACCAGGGCCCGTCCGGCAGGCGACGATCCAGCACGACCCGGACGGTGGTACTGCCGCCCAGGGGCAGCGTCGCCGCCTCGACCCGGACCGGATCGGTGGAGAGACCGCCCGGCCCGTCGGTGAGCCGGAGTTCGCCGGCCAGGTCGAGGGCCCGTTGGCCGGTGTTGCGCACCTCGGTCGTCACCACCGGCGTGCCGTCGGACTCGCGGAGGCCGGTCAGCGGCCCGATCTCGAAGCCGGACGGCGGCTCACCACCCGGACCCACCGACAGGTAGACCCGGATACCCGCCCGACCCACGTTGCGGATCTGCTGGCCGTCCGTGCCGGAGATCTCGGCCCATACGACGGCGTACCGCTCGCCGGCCTCGGCATCGCGCGGCACCCGGATGGTGACAAGCGCCTCCGCCTCCTCACCCGCGGCGAGCGCCTCCTCGCCGGGCTCCACCCGGATCCAGCTGCTCAGCTCGTTCTCGGTCCGGTCCGGCGCGATGACGAAACCCTTCTCCGTCACCGCTGCCGCCGCGGCGTAGAGGGCGAGCTTGCGCTGGACCTCCGAGGAGTTCTCCACCACGATGCGTCGCTTGATCGTGGTGCCGGGCTTGACGTGGTCCACGATGTACTTGTGCGCCCGGGTGTCGTCGCGGCGGTTCACCGGCGCGTCGAGCAGGCGAACCCCGACCGAGACGGCCGGGCCGCTGGGGCTCGGCGACGCGCTGCCGCTCGGCTTCGGCGATCTGGATCGGCCGTCCCTACGGTCCGCCGCCGGTAGGTCGACGACATCGGGCGGCGCCGGTTCAGCGCGTACCACCGCTTGGGGCACCGGCACCGCCCCAGGTGCGGCCGACGCCGGCGCCCCGGCGGTGACCAGGACGGTCACGGCCAGGGCGAGGGCGCTGACGCGGTCATGCCACCGAATGGGTGATCACCCCCGTGTAGGTGCCGCCGACCGCGCCGCCCGGAATGGTGATCCGGATGTCCGGGGCCCAGGTCGCGGAGTTGTTGCCGGAACCGGAGGTCTTGGAGAAGGCGACCCGCGGCACGTTCAGGGTCACCGCGTCGGCCTGGGTCGGCTGGCCGGGCACGAAGGTGCCGGTACCGGTCGTGGAGATCGCCCCGCCGGACCAGTACTCGACCAGGTTCGGCAGGATCGTCTCCTCCGGCGTACCAGTGCCGGTGGTGAAGGCGGTGCTTGTCACAGTGGTCGTCCAGGTGGCGTTGAGCGCCGCCCGGCTGTCGGTGACCGTGACGTTGCCGATCTCGCCAGTGATCGTGGAGCCGGAGAACACGGCCCCGAGGTTCACCGACGGTGGGACGGTGATGTCCAGGTTGGCGGTGGAGACCGTGAAGGTCACGATGGTGTCGCCGGACGGTGCGGCGGCGGCGGGGGCCGCCAGGGCCACCACGGTGGCCGCGGCGGCGGTCAGGGTAAGAAGTGGCTTCCTCATGCCGACGACGCTAAAGCGGACAGTCGGAACCAGTGGCATATTCTTGGACAAACACTCCATTAGGCGACAGAGTGGGTAATTGTCCCGCGATACACGCCCCCGATGATCCCGTTCGGCACCACGATTCGGACGCTCGGGTTCCAGGCGACCCGGTTGTTGCCGTTGCCGGAGGTCTTCCGGAACGCCTCCCGGGTCACGTTCAGGGCCACCGCCTGCGCCTGGGTGGGTTGGCCGGGCACCAGCGTGCCGCCGCCGGTGCTCTGCACGGCCGGCCCCGACCAGTAGAAGACCGAGGCGTTGGAGATGGTCCGCTGCGGCCCACCCGCGCCGGTGGTGAAGATGGTGGCGGAGACGGTCGCCACCCAGAGGTTCGGGTTGACCGGGCCACGAACGTCGGTGACCTCGACCCGGCCCAGCGATCCGATAAGCACGCCGCCGGTGAAGGCGGTGCCGAGGTTGACTGTCGCCGGCACGGTGATGTCGACCCCCTCGGTCTTGGCCAGCCGCACGGTCCGCCCGGTCGGGCCGGCGGCCTCCGCCGGAGGGGCGGCGACAAAGACGACGATCACGCCCATCAGGGCTACCAAGAGACGCACAGTGGGACTATAAGTAACTTATGTCCGTTTTGTCGAGTAGACCACGCGCCTCTGCCGTCAAGTCGCGGCAATGATCAATGATTCGGCGGTGAGGTAGTACCGCTGGTCGTCGCCGTCGGGGTCGACAGGCCGGCGCAGCCGCTCCACCACCACGTACCCGTCGGCTGCGTACGCGTCACCCGGCGCCCATCCGGTGCCGTCGGAGCCGATGTCGAGGACGAACCCGGACAGTCGCGCACCGGTGGCCGGGTCCAGCGTGACCAGTTCGTTCGCCTCGGTCAGCACATGCACCCGGCCGGGTTGGACGGCGATCACCCGGCCCGGGCCGACCTCGACCCGCCAGCGTTGCCCGCCGTCGGGGACGGCCCGGCCGACGAGCACTCCACCGACAATGCCCACAGCCGTCTCGTCGACAAGGTCGGTACCCGGGCCGTCCAGCGCCGGCGTCTCGATCGGCTCGTCCGGGCCGAGCAGCCAACCCCGAGCGGACCCGTCCCCGGGCCCTGCGGTCCGCAGCGCGGCGCAGCCGACGCCGCCCGGCTCGCAGCCGATCAACGTGGCCGTCAGCTCGTCATCGGCACCCGGCGGTCGCCACCTGGTCGTCACCACGCCTGTCGCGACGTCCCGGAACTCGACAACGGCCGGCCCGTCGCACCCGTCCACGGTCAACAGCCGCCCGCCGGGGCCGATGCCGAGCGGCTCACGACAGTCGGAATCCACGGCCGCCCGCCACAGTTGCCCACCGTCGGCAAGGTCGACCGCCCGGATCTCACCGTCGCCGGAGGTGACCACCACGGGACGGCCGTCGGCGGTGCCGCTCACCGAGAGCCCGCTCGGCCGCCACACCACGGCCGTGCCGGTGCGTCGCGCCGCACGCTCGGACGCCGGCTCCGGCCCGTCCGCCCGCCACGTGACCCGACCGGTACGCGCGTCGAGCGCCACCAACTGCCCGTCCGACCAGCGGCTCACCACTGTCGTCCCGCTGGCCACCACCGCGTCCAGGCTCGCCGGCCAGCGCCGGAAGGACCAGTACGGGGTGCGCCGGCTGCGGCCGTCTACCGGCTGGTCGGCGTACACCTGCCGAGGCGCGGCGTACACCCGCAGCCGCCCGTCGACGATCAGCGGAGCGACCGGCAGGCGCCCTGTCACCCCGGCGGCCGGCACGCTCCGCGCCGGGTAGTCGTCCCGGGCGGGGGTGCTCACCTCGGCCGGCGCCAGGACCCGGTACGCGATGACCCCGACCGTCGCGGCGACAGCCACCGCCGTCACCGCAGCCACGATCCGCCGCCGACCTGCCCACCCCATGCCGCACCTCCGCACGGCACCCTACCCAGCCGCCTCCGGGCCCGCCCCCGCCCCCGGAACCGCCACCCGCCCGTCACCGGGTGAGGTGGGCCCGCCCCCTTCAGACGACTTCGGCGTGCCGGGCGCTGGTTGCCGCAGCCAGCACGGCGAGGTCCTGCCGCAGCACCTGCTCGGCCGCTCGCACAGCCAGGCCACCTAGCACCAACGCCAGAGCCCGACCAGCGGGTGCCGCCGGCTGGGCTCGCACCGTCACCGTCACCGAGGCGTGTTGCCGTCCGCGACGACGGACGTCGCGTAGCGTCCAGGTGATCCGGTAGTCGAAACCCGCGCCGGGCGAGCCGAGGACCAGCCGCCGGGGCGGCTCGGCGGCCAGCACGACGAACTCCTCGGCCACCGTGCCGCCGTCCGGTCGGGTCCGGGTCTCGCGCCAGGACGTACCCGGACCGAACGTTCCCGGAGTCAGCAGTTGCGGCGACCGGCCGCCAGACCTGGGCCGGGACAGGTCGGTGAGCACCCGCCACAGCTCGGCCGCGGATGCCGCGACCAATCCGGTGACCGCAACAGTCGACATGCCACCTCCCGTGGCACCGACGGTACGCGGCGTGAGCGTGGCTCGGGGTCCCCGAGCGGAGAATCCCCCCGCCGGAGACCCCTGCGGGCATCAGCCGACGAACCGGCCGGCCCGGATCGCGTCGACGAATGCTGTCCAGCCCGGCGGGCTCACGACAAGCACCGGTCCGGCCTGGTCCTTCGAGTCACGGATGCCCACCACACCGTGGACACGGGCCAGATTGTCGGCCACCTCCACGCAGAGACCCTGGTCGTTGGAGCGGCTGCTGGTGCGCCAGACCGCGTCCACGAGATCGCGCATCGTCGTCATCTCCCTCAGTTTCGACGTTCCGCCAGCCGAGGCCGGGCCGACCGGAAAGGGGGGCACCGGCCGGCCCGACGCGGCGTGGCGACGGAATTCCGAGGCGATCAACGAAGACGGTGACGGTCCTTGATCGCACCCGCTGTGCGATCAAGGACAGGTGTCGGGTTCAGGTCAGTACGACGGCAGGATGGTGCCCGTCACCTCGCCAAACGTGAGGGTGGTGCCGTCCGGACCGGGTGCGGTGGCGGTGATCGTCACCGTGTCACCGTCGGCGAGGAAGGTGCGTTCGGTCCCGCCCACGGTGACCGGCTCGGTACCGCCCCAGCTGAGTTCCAGGAACGAGCCGACCTGGTCGCGTCGGGGGCCGGAGACGGTGCCGGAGGCGTAGAGGTCGCCGGTGCGCAGCGAGGCGCCGTTGACGGTGAGGTGCGCCAACTGCTGGGCCGGTGTCCAGTACATGCCGGCGAAGGGCGGCTCGCTTACCGGCTCCCCGTTCCAGAGCACCGTCAGCCGCAGGTCCAGCCCCAGGTGCGGCTCGTCCCGCAGGTAGTCGGCCACCGGCGGATCCTGCTCCGGGCCGGCCACGAACGCGTGCCGCAACGCGTCCAGCGGGGTGACCCAGGCGGCGACCGAGGTGGCGAACGACTTGCCCAGGAACGGCCCGAGCGGCTGGTACTCCCAGGCCTGGATGTCCCGCGCCGACCAGTCGTTCACCAGCACGACGCCGAAGACGTGGTCGGCGAAGTCGGCGGCGGCCACCCGGCGGCCGAGCGGGCTCGGTACGCCGACCACGAACCCGACCTCGGCCTCGATGTCCAGGCGGGCCGACGGGCCGAAGGTCGGCCCCTCCGAGCTGGGCCGCTGCCCCTGTGGTCGGACCACCGGGGTGCCGGACACCACCACCGTGCCGGCCCGGCCGTGGTAGCCGATCGGCAGGTGTTTCCAGTTCGGCAGCAGCGGCGGCTGGCCGGGACGGAAGATCAGGCCGACGTTCGACGCGTGGTGTTCCGAGGAGTAGAAGTCGACGTAGTCGGCGACCTCGAAGGGCAGTTCCATCCGCACCTGCGCCAGCGGCACCAGCAGCGGCTCCACCGCCGCCCGATGCGTCGGGTCGGCGAGCAGCTCGGTGATCCGATCCCGCACCGCGGTCCACTGCGGCCGACCCAGCGCCAGGAACGCGTTGAGCGTCGGCCTGCGCAGCGCCCCGCCGGCCAGCACCAGCTCGGCGGCCTCCGCCCCGGCCAGGTCCAGCACCAGGTCTCCGACGCGTACGCCGATGCGCGGCTCGCCGTCGCCCACCCGGAACACCCCGTACGGCAGATGGTGTACGCCGTACCCGGAACCCGCCACACCCGGAACCCAGCTCATGCCGGCCCTCCGCTTCGCTCCGCGCCGCCGCGCTGACGCTCGCTCATGCTTCGAAGCCTCCGTTCACCAGCCCGAGCCGGATCAGATCGGTAAGTGGTTCCACGATGCTGCACGACCCGAACCCCACCCACAGCGGGCGCGCCGAGTCGTGCCGACCGTCGACCGCCTGCACCAGCGGCCGCTCGTCGCGGACGGTGAGCAGTTCGGCGACGGCACCGACGGATGCCCCGTCGGCGGCGGCCAGGGTCGCGGCGAGCACGTTGCCGAAGCCGTGGTGGGTGAAGCCGGTCTCCGGGTCCACGTGCCGCACCGCGTGGTGCAGCCCGGCGGTCAGTTTGAACGGCAGTGCCCGGTCCCGGCAGGCGCAGATCACCGCGGCCAGCTCGGCAGGTGTGGGGAAGAGCTCGGCGGCCAGCCCGCCGGTACGGAACTTGGCGGCGACCGGGACTCCGCCCGCGCGTGCGTCGGCGAGGGCGTCCAGTGCCCCCATCAGCCCGAAGGTGAGCGGGATCTCCGCGTAGACGGGGACGCCGTCCAGCCGCTCGGCGAGCTTCACCAGCTCGGCCAGTCCAGGTTGCGAATCCTCACCCCGGCGGGCGACCGACGCCTCGATCTGCCGTGCCGTCACCCCGAGCGGCGGCAGGAACGACAGCGCGAAGGGCAGCCGGTCGAGTCCGGTGTCACCGATCAGCCCGATCGCGAGGTTCTCTCCCGGGTCGACCAGGCCGCTCAGCCCACCCGCCATGATCGTCGAGGCGGGCAGCAGCAACGGGCCGACCAGGTCCGCGTACCACGCGGTGCGGTGCCGCCGGTGGCCGCCGACGGCGTCGGGCAGCGACGCGCTGCCCGGCGGAAAGACTGCGGCGTCGTCGACCAGGCCAGCGACAAGAGTGGGCAGCTGCGTTGACACGAGACAAGAATGTACGGGACGCTTCAAGAAGCGGACAACAGCGTCCGATTATCGGACGCAGAGCGGACCGGGAGGCGAGATGCCGTACTACCGCAGCGTCGGCGAGCTGCCACGCAAGCGCCACACCCAGTTCCGGCAGCCGGACGGCAGCCTCTACACCGAGGAACTGATGGGCCAGGAGGGCTTCTCGTCGGACTCCTCCCTGCTCTACCACCGGTACGCCCCGACCGCGATCGTCGCCGCCGAGGAGTTCGTCCCGCCGGCCCTGACCCGGATGCCCAACCTGCCGCTCAAGCCCCGGCATCTGCGCACCCACAAGCTCGACGGGACCGGCGCGGACCCGGTCCTCGGCCGCCGGTACCTGCTCGCCAACGACGACGTGCGGATCGCCTACGTGCTGGCCGACCGCCCCTCCCCGCTGTTCCGCGACGCCACCGGTGACCACTGCCTCTACGTCGAGGCGGGCACCCTGCGGGTCGAATCGACGTTCGGCGTACTCGACGCGGTGCCCGGCGACTACGTGATCATCCCGACCTCGACGGTGCACCGGCTGGTACCCACCGGGGACACCCCGACCCGACTGCTCGCCGTGGAGGCGTCCGGGCACATCGGGCCGCCCAAGCGCTACCTCTCCGTACGCGGACAGTTCCTGGAACACTCGCCGTACTGCGAGCGCGACGTCCGGGGGCCGGACGCCCCGCTGCTTGTCGACGGCACCGACGTCGAGGTGCTGGTCCGCCACCGGCGCGGTTGGACCCGGCACGTCTACGCCAACCACCCGTTCGACGTGGTCGGCTGGGACGGGCACCTCTACCCCTGGGCCTTCTCCATCCACGACTTCGAGCCGATCACCGGCCGGATCCACCAGCCGCCACCTGCGCACCAGACCTTCGCCGGCCCGAACTTCGTGATCTGCTCGTTCGTCCCCCGCAAGGTCGACTACCACCCGGACGCCATTCCGGTGCCCTATCACCACCACAACGTCGACTCCGACGAGATGCTCTTCTACACCGGGGGCAACTACGAGGCACGGCGCGGCTCCGGCATCGAGCAGGGCTCCATCTCGCTGCACCCGTCCGGCTTCACCCACGGACCGCAGCCAGGCGCGGCGGAACGCTCCATCGGCGTGGACTTCTTCGACGAACTGGCGGTCATGGTCGACACCTTCCGCCCGCTCGACCTCTGCGACGCGGCTGCCGAGTGCGAAGACGACGGGTACGCCTGGACCTGGGCCCGCCGCCCCTAGGGCGCGTGGTGGCGCAGCCCGGCGGCCGACCGTGACGAGCCACGGTGTTGTCGGTCAGGCCACCGGCCTACCGACGATCGCCAGCCGGGCGGCGGTGGCGATCGCGATGGCCAGGACCAGCGGCCACGGGCTGCCGAGCAGGGCGTAGAGCAGGATCAGCACGGGTGCGGCGGCAGCGGCGTACACGGCCAGGGCGAGCGGACGGTCGGTACGCCGCAGCACGGGCAGCACGGTCCTGGTCAGCCCGGGCAGCCGGGAGGCGTGCTGCCGGAGCACGATGCCACCGCCAACAGCCGCCACCACCGCCAGCAGCCGGGAGAATCCGGACCCGGTCGCGGTCGAACAGGCGACCACGATGGCGGCGACCACCGACCATCCGGCTCCCCACAGCACGAACTGCCGCAGCGCCGCCGGCACCGGCTGGCGTGCGACGACCGGCCCGGTACCGACCTGCTCCGGCCAGGCCGGCCAGGCTTCGCCCCGCCCGGCCTGCTCCGGGTCTCCGGCACGGTCCGATGCCGGCCCGCCGGCGGGCATGTCTCCGCCCTGAACCGGCCAGCTCGGACGTTCCTCCGGCCCGGCGGCGCGACGGTCGGCGTCGAGGTTGCCCGCGCCCGGCCGGCCGGGCTGGTCCGGAGCGGCTCCCGCGCGGTTCGGATCGTCGCTGACCTCGTCCAGCCGGTTCGATTCATCGGGCACCTCGTCGGTGCGGCGCGGGTCGGTCGGCGGCAGGTTCGCCACCGCCGCTTCGGCCAGTCGCTCCAGCGCGGCGCTCCACCGCCGCTGCTCCAGCCGCAGCACCCCGACGTCGTCGCCCGCCTCCGCGAGCCGTGGGTCCAGCCGCAGCGCCTCCCGGTAGGCCCGCTCCGCCAGGTCGTACATCCGCATGTTGGCCGCGACCAGACCCAGCACCAGGTGGCCCTGCGGCTCTTCGGGGGCCAGTTCCACCCCGCGCCAGGCCGCGTTCAACGCCGGCTGGCCGTTGCGGGAGCCGGCCAGGATCGCCGCCGCACTGCGCTGGGCGTACGCGTCCTCCGGCCCCAGGGCCAGGATCTCGTCGGCGGTACGGGCGGCCTCGGCGTACCGTTCGAGGTCGCCGAGGGCCAGCCCACGAGCGACAAGCGGGGGCACCTGCCCCGGTGCGGCGGACACCGCCGTCTCGGCGGCGGCGAGCGCCTCGACCGGCCGGCCGGCGGCCAGCTGCACCCGGGCCAGCATTGTCGACACCGTGGCGTCGGCCGGGTCGAGGGCCGACGCGAAGCCCAGCTCGGCCACTGCCTCGTCGTAACGGCCCAGCTCGGCGAGGAGCGTGGCGCGTTCGAGGTAGCCGTCGGCGGCGGGCGGGTCGGTGGGGACGTCGTGGGACATCGCGGCGAGCCTAGGCGCTCGGCTGCTCGTACACCAGGGCGACCGCGATCCCGGCGAGCCCCTCCCCGCGCCCGGTGAAGCCCAGGCCGTCGGTGGTGGCGGCGGAGACGGTGACCGGCGCGCCCACGGCTTCCGACAGCACCCGCTGGGCCTCGTCCCGACGCGGGCCGATCTTCGGGCGGATCCCCACCACCTGCACTGACACGTTACCGATGGCGAAACCGGCGGAGCGTACCCGGCGGGCCGACTCGGTGAGCAGGGCCACCCCGCTCGCCCCGGCCCATTCGGGCTGCCCCACCCCGAAGTTGGCCCCGAGATCGCCCAGGCCGGCGGCGGAGAGCAGCGCGTTGCAGGCGGCGTGGGCGGCCACATCCGCGTCCGAGTGCCCGGCCAGCCCGTCCTGCTCCGGCCAGTGCAGCCCGGCCACCCAGCAGGGCCGGCCCGCCTCGAAGGCGTGCACGTCGGTCCCGATGGCAACCCGAGGAACGATCATGATTCGAGGGTACGCGCTAGCGCCCGGTCGCCAGCAGATGCTCGGCCAGCGCCAGGTCGAACGGCCTGGTGATCTTCAGAGCGTGCTCCGAACCGGGCACGCAGTGCACCGGTACGCCCTGCTTCTCCACCAGGCCGGCGTCGTCGGTGAGGGCGTCGGCGGCAGCGGCGTGTGCGGCGGTCAGCACCGCCCGGCGGAAGCCCTGGGGCGTCTGGACGGCGCGCAACGCGGCCCGGTCGACGGTGCCGAGCACCATCTCGTCCGCGTCGACCTCCTTGATCGTGTCGACGACCGGCAGCACCGGGATCACCGCGTCATGGCCCGCCCGGACCGCGGCGGCCACCGACTCGACAAGTGCAGGCGGGGTGAGCGCACGGGCCGCGTCGTGCACCAGCACGATCTCGGGACCGGCGGGTACCGCGGCCAGCGCGGCGGCCACCGAGGCCTGCCGTTGCGCACCACCGGGCACCACCGTCACCGGGGCGATCGGCGCGAGCAGGGCACGCACGGCCGCGACCTCCGCGAACGGTGCGGCCACCACGATGCTGTGCACCGAGGCGGCCACGGCCAACCGGCGTACCGCGTGCACCAGCAGCGGTTCACCGGCCAGCAGCCGCAGCGCTTTCGGGCGACCGGGCCCGAGGCGTACGCCGGCACCGGCCGCAGGCACGAGGACCGCGACGTCACCGCACGGATTGAGCTGCGCGGTCACGTCGCGGTCCTCGGGTTTGTTCGCTACGAATCGGGTACGACGATGCTGTGCGGACTAGGCCTCGGTCAGCACCTTGTCGAGCAGCGTCTCCGCCTCGTCCTTGGTGCTCTTCTCGGCCAGCGCGACCTCGCCGACCAGAATGTCACGGGCCTTGGCGAGCATCCGCTTCTCGCCCGCGGACAGCCCTCGCTCCCGCTCGCGACGCCACAGGTCGCGGACGACCTCGGCCACCTTCAGCGGGTTGCCGGAAGCCAGCTTCTCCAGATTTGCCTTGTAACGCCGCGACCAGTTGGTCGGCTCCTCGGTGTGCGGAGCCCGGAGAACGTCGAAGACCTTACCGAGGCCCTCTTCGCCCACCACCTCGCGCACACCCACGATCTCGGCGTTCTCGGCCGGTACCCGGACCGTCAGGTCACCCTGCGCGACCCTCAGGACGAGGTACTGCTTGGGCTCGCCCTTGATGACCCGAGTCTCGATTGCCTCGATGAGTGCGGCCCCGTGGTGGGGGTAAACAACGGTCTCGCCGACACTGAAAACCATAGGTTCGAAACCCCTTTCGCTGTGTCTAGGGTAACACGCTCAGGCACCGATGTCTCACCGCTGTCCTGACCGTTGGCGCAGCTCAGGGGCCCTGTGAGAGGTATTTCTTCGGCTTGACAGACCATCCAGACGATGATTCGAACACGTTGAGTAACCTAGGGATGACCCCCCGGACATCACCGCCGTGGACGTGAAGATCCGGGAGAGCAAGCGCCGAGGCCCTGCAACACACCCGCTGGAGATCAAGGGCTACGCACCCGTTCCATGGTATCCCGCCGCAGCGCGACGCGGGCAGCGGTAGCGGTACCCGGCCCGGTGCGGGACGCTGGAGGGGTGCCGCGTCCGCGCACCCGTGAGGTTCCAGGGGGTCGTAATGGGCAAGGCTGACGCCGATGGTCCCGGGCTGCCCGACCTGCCGCCGGAGTGGGGCCGGGTGGTCATCCCGGACGACCTGGCGGCCCTGGCCGACGAGGCCGAACAGGTCCGTCGCGAGCTGCGGCGGACGGCGGGCCACCGTCGCTGGCGCCCGCCCGCCGGACCGGTGATCGTACTGGTCGTCGCGGTGCTGACCACCATCGCCGGTCTGGCCGCCGTCACCTGGTCCAGGGCCGGTCGGACCGGACCGAGCACCAGCACGCCAGATCCGGCACCAGCACAGCTGACCGGACGCCCGCTGCCCGCGCTCGACCTGGTTGACGCCGGGCAGTCGCCGGTACCGCTACGCGGACTGCTGCCGGTCGTGGTGCTGCTGGTGGACGGCTGCGCCTGCCCGGAACAGGTCGCCGAAGCGGCTACCGCGGCGCCGCCGGGGGTGACAGTGGTCACCGTGGCGGGCACCCGGCCACGGGCGGCACCGCCCGGTGCCCAGGTCCGGACCCTGGCCGATCCGGCCGGCGGGCTGCGTGCCTTCCTGCACGTACCGGCCAGCCAGGACGGCGTGACCGCCCTGCTCGCCGACCGCACCGGCCGGATCACCCTGATGGTGCCCGAGGTCGCCTCGATCACCGACCACCGTGCCGAACTCTCCCGGCTGGCCGACTGACCGCCCCGTGGGAAACGACCGGCAGTCGCTCAGCGCAGGGCGATCAACCGGGCCTCGACCTGGACCGGCTGCGACCCGGCGGGCGAGAACGACAACCGCGCCGGAGCGCCGGTGCCGGTGAGCTCCATCATGACCAGCCCACCGTCGCAGGCCACTGTCATCGGGGCCGCTGACCGCGCCCCGCTGACGGCGATCAGCAACTCACCGGGACCGGTACAGCTGAGGCGCAACAGGTGTCGCTCGCCGGAGCCCATCCGGGTCTGCCGGACGACCGCCCCACCGGAACTCAGCCTCACCTGCTCGGTCCACACCAGCTCGGCCCCGCTGGTGCGGGTACCGCCCGGTCGGGTGGTGCCAACAGGGTCCACGGGCCCGCCACTGGCCCCCACCACCGCACCGGTGTGCGCGTCGACAAGCAGGGTGGCCGTGGCGCCGGGATGCTCGCGCACGATCTCGCCGGTGACCTGATTCTCGCGCCAGTACGTGGCAGCCGACGACCCGCCCGGCGCGACATCGCCTCCGCTGGGCACCTCCGGTGCCTGTACCCGCCACCACCAGCCACCGAGGATCAGCGCCGCCACACCGACGGCAGCCAGCAGTGCTCCGCGCAGCCGATGGGTGACATCGACGTCCATACCTGAAGAGTAGCTCCGCCCGAGAGGTCAGTCGTGGCGTTCCAGCAGGGCGGCGTAGAGAGTCAGGCCAGGCCCGAAGGCCAACATCACCACCCGGCGCGGTGCCGGTGCCGACCGGAACAGACGGTCGAGGATCAACAGCACCGTCGGGGAGGAACAGTTCCCGTGCTCGTTGAGCGTCTCCCGGGAGGCCGCCAACGCCGTGGGCGCCAGCTCCAGCTCACGTTCCACCACGTTGAGGATGCGTGGGCCGCCCGGGTGCACGGCCCAGCCGTCCACCTCCGACCGGCGGGTGCCGTGCCGGGCCAGCACCTCGTCGACCAGACCCCGGACGTGCCTCGACAGCACCTGCGGCACCTTCGGTGACAGCCCCATCCGGAAACCGGTGTCGGTCACCTCCCAGGTCATGTGGTCGGCGGTGGAGGTGTCGGTCACCGAGGCGACCTCACGCACGGCGTACCCCCGACCGCCGGGCACGACCACAGCGGCCACCGCGGCGTCGGAGAAGAGCGCGTGGGAGACGATCTGCTGGGTGTCCATCCGGGCCGAGGCGGGCTGTAGGTGCAGGCTGGTCAGCTCGGCGCAGAGCAGCAGCGCGGGACGGCCCCGCGCGGTGACGAAGTCACCCACCGCACCCAACCCCGGCAGGGCCGCATAACAACCCATGTGACCGACGAACATCCGCTGGGTCGTCGCGGCCATGCCCAGGTCCCGGGCGAGCAGGATGTCCAGCCCCGGGGTGGCGTACCCGGTGCAGGAGCAGACGACGAAGAGGCCGACGTCGCGGGCGTCCAGCCCGGCGGCGGTCAACGCCCGGCCGACCGCCTCCTTACCCAGCGGCAACGCCTCGACCTGGTAGCGGAGCATCCGGCGCTCGGTCGGCCAGTCGGAGACGTCCTCAAGCAACGGGTTGACCGCCGCCTGCCGCCGGGTCACCCCCGAGTGCGCGAAGATCCGCTCGGCCAGCGCGCGGGTGGAGCCGGAGAAATGCTGGGAGAAGAACTTCTCCCACAGCTCCTGCTGGTCAGCCGAGGGCGGATGGGCCGTGCCCAGGCCCGCGATCACCGGTACGGACACGGTCCCACCTTCCTCTCGCAAGCTCACATCTCACGCTGACCAGCCGCCCGGGCTCGCCTGCTCGTCCCTCACGCTCACCAACGAGGAGCCGATCCGTCACGGTCCGGGTCACCGCCGAGTGTGGCGATGCCGAGCCAGTCGGCACAGACATCTGAGGTGGCCGGGTGCAGCGACCCGCACCGCGCGTCGCGGTACAGGCGCTCCAGCGGATGACCCCGTCGGGTGGCGGAGGTGCCGGCCGCCTCCAGCATGGACGCGGCCACGTCCGCCGCCGTGGTGCCGGCCAGCAGCTTCGCCCGCCACACCCACCTGTTGGTCTCCTCGTCGCCCGGTGCCTCGTCCACCCGTCGGGCCGCCTCGGCGACCACCAGCTCCGCCGCCGCCACCGCGGCGTCGGCGCGACCCAGCCGGGCGCGTACCGCCGGCAGCCCGGAGAGGTTCCGGGCGTTCAGGTGTTCCGCGGCGGCGTCGATCGCCGCCCGGGCCACCCCCACGTAGACGGCCGCGTAGCTCGCCACCAGCCAGTGCGGCATGAGCTGGGCCACCACCAGGGCCAGCCCTTCGACCCCGCCGAGCAGCCGGTCGGTCCCGACGGTCACGTCGAGGTGCAGGTCGTGCGAGGCGGTGGCGCGCATGCCCAGGGCGTCCCAGGTCGGCTCGACGGTGAGACCCTCGCCGGCCGGGACCAGGAACTGCGAGACCACCGACGGGTCGGCGGCGCTGCGCGCAGCCACCAGGTAGCCGTCGGCGTGACCGGCACCGGAGCAGAAGGTCTTGCTGCCCTTGATCCGCCAGCCGCCGTCGACCGGCTCGTAGACCGTCGCGAGCTGCGACAGCCGGGCACCCGCGCCCCGCTCGCTCATCGCGACCGCGTACCACGCCCCCTCGGCCGCCGCCCGCAACAGTCGGTCGCGGGCGGCCAGCGCCTCCGCCGGTACGCCGAGCGCCTCGGCCAGTTCCTCGGTGACCGCGCCGAGCGCCCCGGTGACCGAAGCGTGCATGTTGAACACCAACGCGGTGGCGCCGTTGCCCCGGGCCAGCTCGGTGGCGACGGCCGCGTACCCCGCGAAGGTGGCACCGGCACCACCGAGCTCGGCCGGGACCATCAGCCCGAACAGTCCCGCCTCGCGCAGGTCGGAGAAGTCGTCGACGGGAAACGAGCCGTCCCGGTCGTGCGTGGCGGCCCGCGCCGCCAGTCGGGGCGCCAGCCGCCGGGCCGCCGCCGGCGCTCCACTGCGCTCGGTCATGGATGGAACCCCCTCTTCGGCCATTTCCATACCCTCACCTGGATCAGCTATCCGTCGCGTACCCCGTGGCCCTGGTAGAGCACCGCCCTCGACCCGGTCGGCACGATGCGCGGCGCCTGAGCGGCAGGCGTCGCGGCGCCCCTCGCCTGCCGCAGCAGCCACCGCAGCAGCCCCGGTACGCCTGGCCGGACACCACGCACCCGCAGGTCGACGCCGTGCCGGGCGCACTCCGCGACCAACTCGCGATCGTCCACGAACAACCGAGGATCGTGGATACCGCGCGGCACTGTCGGCAGTCGTTCGGCGATCCGGACAGCGACCAGCCGGGCCAGCGCGGTGTCGTTGAGGGTGTCCAGCACCAGCAGGCCGCCGGGGCGCAGCAGGCGACACGCCTCGGCCACCGCCGCACGCCAGTCCGGGACGTGTTCCAGCAGCTCGCCGGCGGCGACCACATCGGCGCAGCCGGCCGCGAGCGGCACCGCCGTGGCGTCGCCGTTGACAACTGTCACGCCGTGCGCCGCGGCCTGGGCCAGCGCCGAGCGGGTGAGGTCCACCCCCACGTGTCGGTAACCCTTACCGGCCAGGTGCGGGGCGAGCAGCCCGGCCCCGCAGCCCAGGTCGACCAGGAGCGCACCGGGTCGCGCCGCCGGAGGCACCAGCGCGGCCCGCGCCCGGGCCAGCCAGTGCAGCATGGCGAACACGCCATCCGGCCGCCACCATTCGTCCGCCAGGTCGTCGTACTGGCGCGGGTCATTGCGGGGCAGCACGAGGCCAGCGTCACGCATGGCAACGAGCGTGGCACGACTCCCCGGTAACGACCAGACTTCCGTTATGTCGTCGACGGTGTTAGGGCTGGTCAGAGCGAGCCATCCGGAACCAACCGCGGCGGTCACCACAGTGGC